>NZ_RCNW01000002.1:0-45838 GCF_004307605.1 Pseudomonas sp. Sample_24 | reverse complement strand
CAGGCTAGCTCCCACAGTAAACCGCGCACACCCGCAAAATCACATCGACAGGCAGTCCGCCATCGCTGGCAAGCCAGCTCCACTGGAATCGATGACACCCGCAACCATCAGGTCAATCGTCAACCTGAACGTTTGTGCAAATACTTCGCCCGCTCCGACAAACGCCGCTGCCAATCCTCAGCCAGCCCCGGCGCAGCCGCCAACGCCAGCAAATCATCAATCACCGGCCGATGCGACAACTGCACCTGCCAGAACTCATCAATGGAAAACCGCGCCGAGTGCCGCTCAAGCAACTCGATCCGGTCCCCCGCCTCAAACCCACCCGGCTGAATGACCCGGTAATACCACCCAGTGATGCGCTCCCTGGCGACAAACATCGACATGTGCTCAGCATCAAACCGGTGATTGATCTTCCAACAAGGGCTGCGCGGTTGCGACACCTGCAACACCGCGCTGCCGACCTGGAACACATCACCGATGTGCACGCTGACCTCACACAGCCCGAGTGCAGAGAGGTTTTCCCCGAGACTGCCCGCCTTCAACTCAGAGGCACTGCCAGGGAAAGCTTCAGCCAAGCGCGCATAGTGTTGCGCCGCATACTGATGAACGGCTTTTTCCGGACCGCCGTGTACGCGGCTGTCACCATGCTGATCGCCGACAATCCCTTGTCTCTCTACACGCACCGGCCCTTCACGGCGTTGCTTGTAGATGCCGGTTTGCTGGCCTTCGGGCTGCAAGACAGCCAAGCCCCCTGCGAAGACATGATCAATGTTTGAAGTCAGTTTCATCGGCGGACTGCGCTCGTTTCATAACGTTTCGAGCACTTTACTAAGTCGCTGAAATGCTCGTAAAGTGATCATTAAATATGTCCACAATCACTTTATATGATGGGTGGTAACGATCATGGAAATGCGCCAACTGAAGATTTTCTGCGCCGTGGCTGAACTGGGGAGCTTCACCGCCGCGGCTGTGCAGGTGAATACGGTGCAATCCAACGTCACCATGCGCGTCAAAGAGCTGGAAGCGGAGCTCAATCGCGAGCTGTTCATCCGCAAGAAGTCCGGCGTGGTGCTGACCTCGGCGGGCGAAACTTTCCTGGGTTACGCCCGGCGCATTCTGCAACTGACCGAGGAAAGCCGCAGCGCATTGATGGACACCGGCAGCCCGACGGGCTTGCTACGGTTGGGCTCGATGGAGACCACCGCGGCCATCCGCTTGCCGCAAGTGTTGACCAAGTACCGCGAACAGTTTCCCGACGTGCAGTTATCGCTGCTGACGGGCACCACGGTGGAGTTGATCAAGGCGATCGAAGCGCATCGGCTCGATGGCGCGTTTGTCGGCGGCTTTCATCAGAATTCGGCGCTGGCCCAGGAAGAGGTGTTCACCGAAGAACTGGTGCTGGTCAGCAGCAATCAGTTTGAAACCCTGCCCGCCCTCATCGAAAAAATGCCTCAGCAAACCGTGCTGGTGTTTCGCACCGGGTGCTTCTATCGCTCGACGCTGGAGAACTGGTTTTATCAGGTCGGCCTTGTGCCGAACCAGATCATGGAACTGGGTACGCTCGACGGTATCCTGTCGTGCGTCGCCGCGGGAATGGGCGTAACCCTGTTGCCCAAGTCCATCGCAGAAAATTGCAGCGTGCGCCATGCGATCCGCTGCCACACACTGCCAGCGGAATTCGCCAATGTCTCCACGGTGTTCATTCGCCGTAACGACACGATGATCACCTCGGCGATGAGTGCCTTCATCGGCTTGGCACAACAACAGATCGCCCGGCCGGCGGTGGCGTGAATCAAAACCTGTAGGAGCGAGCCTGCTCGCGATAGCGCGGGGTCAGTCAACGGTGATGTTGGATTTGCCATCGTCATCGCCAGCAGGCTGGCTCCCACAGGGGATCTGCGCTGCACACAAATTTTGTGCCTGGCAAAAATCCAGTGTAGGAGCGAGCCTGCTCGCGAAGGCTTTGCGTCAGTCAGCGGTGATGTTGAATCTGCTACTGCCAGCCGAGTGTCCTTCTCGGCTCCTGCAAGAACCGCCCGGTCGCGGCAAGCTCGGCGACCGGTAGCCGCTCCAAACCCCGCGCCAACTCCGCCACACGCTCCGCCGCCGGCACAACGCTGTGGATCTTGCCCACGCCCTGCCCCGCATACAGCGACAGTTTCTCGGCCATCCTTGGCTTGTCGATGGCCCGGGCGCCGCCGCCGATGAAACGCAACAGGTTCCATTTATCCCGATTGGGAATCACTCGATGGGGTGTGCCGTAGGTCCAGCCAAATGAGTAACCGGTACGGTACTCGGTGTCGTCCGTGGTCGCCTCGACGATTTTCTGTTTGTACAGCGGATGGGCATTGGATTCATCGGTGGCGATGAACGCGGTGCCCACCACCACCCCGCTTGCACCCAGCGACATCAGCGCCCGGACGTCGTCACCCTGGGCGATGCCGCCCGCTGCCAGAACCGGCCGGCCTTCGCAAACCGCAAGGATCGAGGTCAACAACGGCATGATGCCGATCGTGCCGCGATTGAGATGCCCGCCACTCTCACTGCCCTGGGCGATGATGATGTCCGCACCCTGGGCAATGGCGATGTTGGCCAGTTCCACCGACCCCGCTTGCACCATCACGATCAGCCCGGCGTCCTTGGCCCGGGGGATCATGTCGGCGGCATACTTCTCGGCATAAAACAGCGACAACAGTTTGGGCTTTTCCTGGAGGATCACCTGGAACTGCGCTTCGAACACATCCGGGCCACCGAATTGCGGCACCAGGTTCACGCCGAAAGGTCGGTCAGTCAGGGCACGGGTTTCCTGTATCCAGCGACGCAAGGTCAGTGGCGGCAGACGCAAGCCGCCAAGGACCCCCATCCCCCCCGCATTGGCCACGGCAGCTACCAGTTGCGGCCCGGAAATGGCCGCCATGCCGCCGAGGAAGATCGGGTACTGAACGCCGCAGAGCCGGGTAATGGCGTTACCGGCAAAATCAAGTCTGTCCTGGTTCATGACTCACAGCTCCACATGTTTGCCCAGCATCCGCTTGAGCGTGTTGTTCTTCAGGAGAAAGTGATTTTTGACCGCGCCGAAAATGTGCAGCGCCAGGCCGGCGAGAAACGCCGAGGCGCCGATGTTGAACAGCACATCGACCACATGCTTGAGTGACTCATTGACCGGCAGGATGCTCGGAATCCACCACCCACCCGGCAATTCCACCACTTCACCGGCTGCGCATCGTGAAGCCCAGACCGCAATCGGCAGCAGCACCATCGCCAGGGCCAGCGACACCGCCACCGAGCGACTGATGATCACTTCGATAGGGTTCGGCGTGCCCACCGGCAGTGGATGGTACGAAGTGATCCGCGCCCAGAATCGATAGATCGAGACGAGAAACAGCACCAGGCCCACCAGGTTTTGCAGCCTGCCGAGTTGCAGTTGCAGGGCTTCGCTGGCGGCGATATTGATCAACAGTTGCAGGCCGAAGATCGCCAGCAGGGAAAACGCCACGACCCAGTGCAAGGCCACGGTGATGGGTGAAAATCTCAAGCCATTGTCTCTAAGTTGCATGGCTGACTCCTTTTGCAGAGGTCGCAAATCAGGAAGGGAAAAGTCGCCGCGACGATCTCAGTGATTGACCGCCTGGGCGGCCCCGAGCCCGGTCTGGGCACGGATCAACTGGTCGTCGAAACGCTCGCGCTCAAGCACTGCACCGTGACTGCGGTCGGTGACGGAGCCCAGCCAGGTGAAGAAGAACGCCACGTTCATCGAGATGATCGCCGGGTAGTCGTAGGGAAAGATCGCTTCGGCATTGCCCAGCACCTTGACCCACACCGCCGGCGAGAGCACGACCAGCCCGACCGCGCTCACCAAACCAGCGACCCCGCCGATCAGCGCACCGCGGGTGGTCAGTCCTTTCCAGTACATAGAGAGCACCAGAATCGGGAAGTTGACCGACGCGGCCACGCCAAACGTCAGCGCCACGAGGAACGCGATGTTCTGGTCCTTGAACAGAATCCCCAGCACCACCGCGACGATACCGATGCCCACCGAAGCGATACGCGACACGCGACGCTCGTCGCTGGCATCGGCTTTGCCCTTGCGGACTACCATCACATACAGGTCATGGGAAATCGCCGATGTGCCCGCCATGGTCAGCCCGGACACCACCGCCAGAATCGTTGCGAACGCCACGGCGGAAATGAAGCCAAGCAACAGATCGCCACCCACGGCTTTGGCCAGGTGCATCACCGGCATGTTGCCGCCGCCGATTAACTTGCCCGCCAGATTGCCGCCTTCGTAAAAGGCCGGATCCTGTCCGACGATGACAATGGCAGCCAACCCAAGCACCGCGACAATCAGGTAGAAAAAGCCAATGAACCCCGTGGCGACGAACACCGATTTGCGCGCCTGCTTGGCGTCGGGCACGGTAAAGAAGCGCATGAGGATGTGCGGCAGTCCGGCCGTGCCGAACACCAATCCCAATGCGAGCGAAATCAACGACAGCGGATCGGCCACCAGTTTGCTCGGCAGCAGAATCCGTTCGCCATCGTGGTGCGCAGCCACGGCTTTTTCGAACAGCAGATCGAAGGAAAAGCCGAATTTGCTGAGCGCCAGAAAGGCCAATAGCGTGCCGCCTACCAGCAACAACCCGGCCTTGATGATCTGCACCCACGTCGTCGCAACCATGCCACCAAACGTCACGTACACCGCCATCAACAGGCCGACGGCAATCACTGCATAGTTGTAAGGCAGGCCGAACAACAGCTGAATCAGCTGCCCTGCCCCCACCATCTGCACCACCAGATAAAAGCACACCACCGTCAGCGAGCCGAAAGCGGTCAGAGTGCGGATGCGGTTTTGGTCGAGACGAAACGAGGCGATGTCGGAAATGGTGATACGCCCCAGATTGCGGATGCGCTCGGCGAACAGAAACAACAACAGTGGCCAGGCGACAAAGAAGCTGATCGAATACAGCACACCGTCGAAGCCGTTGAAGAAGATCATGCTGGTGACCCCCAGCAACGCCGCCGCCGACATGTAGTCACCGGCCAGTGCCAGGCCATTCTGGAAACCGCTGATACCACCGCCGGCGGTGTAGAAATCGTCCATGGATTTGGTCTTGGACGCAGCCCAATAGGTGATGCCCAGGGTCGTCACGACGAAGACCAGGAACATGCTGATCGCCGTGATGTTGATCGGTTGTTTTTCGACGTTCTGGATGACGTCGCCGGCCATGGCGCGCGCGGCGAATACGCACAACAGAACCGGAAGGATGAGGTTCACGAGCAGGCGTTTCATACGATGGCCCCCGCGCGGATTTCTGCGGTCAGGTCATCGAATTCACCGTTGGCACGATGAATATAGAGCCCGGTAAACAACCAGGCCCCGACGATGAACACCGCACCCAAAGGCCAACCGATGCTGATGATGCTGGTGGCGGAAACCTTCGTCGCTAATAGTTGGGGAGCGAAAGCGGCGACGAGGATGAACGTGAAGTACGGGACAAGGGTTGCGGCGGTCAGGCAGGTGACGAACCGTCGCTGCCGTGAGACCAAATCCTTGTACCGGGGGTGGTTGCGAATTCTGGCTGACTCGGTTGCATGATTCACGTTGACTCCGTGTAGCAGTGGTTGCGTTATTGTTGTTCCACAGCCTCAGATTCAGACTCGATCCGCCACTGGCTGCGGTATCTGTGCCCCTTCAACCTATGCCTGGCAGGTGATCATGTAAAATGATCATTAATGATTCCGTTGATCGTTTTTGGTGAATCTAAAGCGTCGTTTCACTTGTCTTCAATGGACCTCGTCTCTAATCTCCTTGTAGCGTTAGCCATAGCAATGGCTATTACTTTTTGAGATAGGTGATGTCGATGGATGTAGCGGATCTCAAGGTGGTGGACGCGGTGGCACGCCACGGCAGCATGAACAAGGCCGCCTCCGAACTGAACACCGTGCAGTCGAATGTTTCTTCGAGGATTCGCTCGCTGGAAGACGAGCTCGGGGTTGCGTTGTTCCAGCGCAGCGCCAAAGGCGTGCAGGTGACGCCCGCCGGCCGCCGCATCCTGCCTTTCGCCGCCCGCTTGTCGAAACTGCTGACCGACGCCTCCAGCGCTGCCCGCGATGACGGCCATCCCAAAGGCGTGATGGAAATCGGCACGCTGGAAACCACCCTCGCGTTACGTTTGCCACAGCTGATCGCCCGGTTCGCCAAGGCCTATCCCGAGGTCCGCCCGGTGGTGCGCACCGGCACCACGTGCAGCCTGATCCAGGACGTCCTCGACTGTAAGCTGGAGGGGGCGTTCGTGGTCGGGCCGGTCAATCACCCGGAACTGCACACTGAAGTCGCCTTTCGCGAAGAACTGGTGCTGATCACTTCACCAACGATGCTGCGCATCGACGATGTCGCCTTGGTCGAGAATCTCAAGACCGTGGTATTTCGCCTTGGCTGCTCCTATCGGCAACGCCTGGACACGCTGCTGACCCAGCTCGGCGTGCTGGCTCCCGAGCCGCTGGAATTCGGCTCGATCGAAGCCATCATTGCCTGCGTTTCCGCCGGCGTCGGCATCACGCTTTTGCCCAGAGGCGTCATCGCCGACGCGGCGCGCGCGGGCCTGGTGGCGGTGCACGAACTGCCCGCGGAACTGGCTCACGTGGAGACAGTGTTCGTGCGCCGCCTCGACGGCTATTTTTCCAGTGCGCTGGCGACCTTTCTGCACAGTGTGCGCGTGGAAGGCGTCACTGCCGCGCTGTAACGACGGGCACCGCAATCAAACGGGTTTTCACCCAGCCGTTGACGGCGGCGCACAACACCAGCAGCGCGGCGGTCAGCAAAAACACCTGGTGCAAGCCAAAATGCGCGCCGATCTGGCCACCGATCAATGGCCCGATCACCTGCCCGGAAAACTGCGCCGATTGCAGGTAACCGAGAATTTTGCCGGTGTTGTGTTCCGCCACCGAATGGCGGATCAGCTTGGCAATGGCCGGCAGCAGCCCGGCAATGCTCATGCCCATGAGCCCGCGTAACACCGCCAGTTGCCACCATTGCGTGACGTACGCTTGAGGGACCATCAGCAGGCCAGTCAGCAGCAAGCAGCCAATGATCACATTCCAGCTACCGACCCGGTCGGCCAGTGCCCCCAGCCTGGCGGCGGTCAAGATACTGCCCAGCGCCGAACAGGCCATCACCACACCAGCAATCCGCGCCTGCTCATCCAGGGCGACGCCAAGGTGACCAATGTAAACGGTGATGATCGGCTCGATCGACATGTTGGCCAGCAACACCATCATTGCGGTCAGCAACAGTGCGCCGATGACAGGCCATCGGGAACGTTCATCCGGTGCCTGATTGTTGTCGACTCGTCGAGCACCATCACGAGCCCGATTGAAGTCCTCGCGGATGAGCGCGATGGTGGTGACCGCCGCCAGCGCAATCATCGCGCCACCGACGAAAAACGTGCCGCGAATGCCTACCCATTGCGGCAGGAATCCGCCCACCAGCGGCCCGATCAAATTACCGGACAACGCCCCTGTCGACAGCACGCCCAAGGCCCAACCGGCTTTTTCCCTCGGCACCTGGGAACCGATCATGACAATAGAGGCCGACGCATAGCCGCCGATCAGCCCGGCGATCAGTCGCAGTACAACCAGATCGGTGACGTCCCGTGCCAGGCCGATCAGCGACATGACGATGGCCATGCCGATGGCCGCTCGCACCAGCATTGGCTTGCGCCCGAAACGATCGGCCAGCCGCCCCCACAGCGGCGCGGTAATCGCCGTGCCAAAGAACGTTGCGCCGAACGCCACGGCGGACCACTGCACCACATCGGCCTGGCTGGTCATGCCCAGTTGTTGCACATAGAGCGGCAGGAACGGCAACAGCATGCTCAGGCTCACCAGCGTGGTGAACGAACCGAACACACAAACGGCAAGATTGCGACGCCAGTAAAGTCGATTGCGCTCGGCATAATTCATTTCACCAGAGGCTCCGCTGTCGGACGCTGGAAAGCCGCCAGCACATCGATGACGAAGGCCAGCAACATGGCCAGCGTGCCGATGAGAAACAGCAGACTGTAATTGCCGCCACTGGAGGAAAACAGGAACGACAGGCCATAAGCGGCGACGGCCTGGAACAGTGCAAATCCGACTGTGGCGGTTTGCCAGGCTGACGTCTGTCGAGCCGGATGATGGGCGAGAATTTCATGCACGCGGCCCAGTACCAACGGCACGGTTCCGGTGACAAAGGCGCCGACGATGACACTGGAAGCCATCAGCCAGACGCTGCCAACTCCGAAAGCCGGAACTGCGACGCAAATGGCTTCGATGATGAACGACACTCGCAATGCGCGACCGAAGCCGACCCGATCCGCCAGCAGCCCGGCCAACAACGGCCCGACGGTCGCGCCGATGCCGAACAGCACCCAGTATTGCGCACCGGTTTGCAAACCCTGGCCCAGGCCGCGAGCGACGAAATCCACCAGGAAAATCATGTGTGGCACCCAACCGGCAGCGTTGAGTGCGTATTCGGCATACAGCGCCTTGAGTGTGCGGTTAGCGGCAAAGTGACGCGGATGTGAGGTGCCGCTGACCGGGGCATCCGCGGTCGGCCATCCCCACCAGGCCAGCACTGTCAGCAACAGGGAGATCAGGCCGAGGCCGAGCCAGGTCTGTTCAAGACCCTGCTGCAACAACAATGGCACCAGCGTCCCCGAAGCCGCGATTCCGACGCCCACGCCCATGAAGATCAGGCCACCGGCCAGGCCTCGGCGGGATGGCGGAACGTGGGCCAGGACCGTTGGCGCGGCGAGGACCATCAAGGCCCCGCCGGCAACGCCCGAAAGAAAACGCCAGGCAAAAAACCAGGCGAAAGACACCGGCCAGGCGCAGGCAAAAAACGCGATGCTTGCCAGTAGCATCATCGCCCGCAGGGTGAATCGGGTTGAGGTTTTCGCCGCCAGTGAGCGGCCGAAAATCGCTCCCGCCAGGTAGCCGGCAAGGTTCGCCGCCCCCAGGTAGGCCGCCCGGGAAGCGTCGAACCAATGCGCCCCGACCAGGGCCGGCAGCAACGGCGTGTAGGCAAATCGCGCCAGGCCGATCCCCACGAGGCTGGCCGAAAAACCGGCCACCGTTCCGCGCCAGACGCTGGCGGGTGGTGACGCGATACCGGTCGTGATTGACTTCACAGTGTTCATCGTCTGGCCCTCTTTCTTCAGTTGGGCCGACTGTACGCGCGCGCAAGATATCTCAATAAACGAATTAAACAGGTATCGGTTATCTTTCCTACAGATAAGGCGGACATACGCTCCGTTAGTTACACCGTGTATCAACAGTAATTCCGCAACCACCCTATATCTTCACCCCCGGGCTTTTTTACAGTGGCCGATGCACTGCGTTCTTTCCCTCCACGAGCGAAACTCCATGCCCCACGACTTGAATCATCTTGATGCCGCGCTGGCTGCCTACCCACGGGTGACTTTGCTCGAAGGCCCGACACCGATCCAGAAACTGACCCGCCTGAGCCAGTTGCCCGAACTCAATGGGTGCAACGTCTACGTCAAACGCGATGACCTCACCGGCCTCGGCGGTGGCGGCAACAAGTTGCGCAAACTGGAGTTTCTACTGGGGCAAGCCCTGGCCGAAAACGCCGATACGCTGGTGACCTGGGGTGGTTTTCAATCCAATCATGCGCGGCTGACCGCCGCGGTCGCCGCACGCCATGGCCTGGCATGCGAACTGATTCTGACGCCGTCAGCCGTGCGCACCGATAACGATTTCTGCCACAACGGCAATGTCTTGCTGGACGATCTGTTTGGCGCGAAAGTACACCGACTGGCGCGGGGCGTGACCGCGGATGCCTACGCCGCCGAGTTGGTGGCAAAGCTCAGGGAATTGGGGAAAAAGCCCTTTGTCATGCCATTGGGCGGGTCCAGTCCCCGGGGCGCCCTGGGTTACGCCGCATGCGCAGCCGAGATCCTGCATCAGGCTGACGCATTGGACCTGCGGTTCGAACGGATCATCGTGCCCAATGGCAGTGCCGGAACCCACTCGGGCTTGCTGGCTGGCATGACGCTCGCCCGCTCGGCAACGCAGATTACCGGTTACTCGGTATTGGCAGACGAACAACAAGCGCTGGCCACGACGCTTGAAAAAACCCGGCAGACCTTGCACCTGCTCGATCCCGCCGCCGCGCTGGTTGAAAGCGCCATCAACGTCGACGGCAGCCACCGTGGCGACGCCTACGGCGCACCCACCGAAGCGATGCTTGAAGCTGTGCGCCTGCTGGCGTCCAAAGAAGGCTTGCTCACCGATCCCGTTTACGGCGGTAAGGCGTTCGCCGGACTGCTGGCCGCTATTCGCCGAGGTGAATTCCCGCAGGGCAGTAACCTGTTGTTTGTCATGACTGGCGGCTTGCCCGGGCTGTTTGCCTATCGAAGCGCGTTCGTCTGACTTGGCACTTCACCAGACATAAAAAAACCTCCCCGGGCACAAACCCGGGGAGGTTTTTTTACAGCTGTGTCGAGTGATCAGCCTTGGGCCTTGCTCATCTTGGTGAACAGTTCGGTCGGTACTTTCTTGCCGTTGGAGGTGTATTGATTGGTGCGGAACTTGTAGACCTCGCCTTCGGAGAGGAAACCGTCGTTGTTGGTGTCCATCGCCTTGAATTCTTCACCACCTTGCGGGGCTACGGTCAGCAGTTCCTTGAGCGAAACGCGGCCATCGTGATCGGTGTCGGTACGGGCGAACGAAGCGTCGCCGCATTTGCCTTCACCGCACTTGCCTTCGCCAGCCTTGGTCGCTTTCGCGCCGGCTTCGTCGGCACCGCATTTGCCTTCACCACATTTGCCTTCACTGGTTTTTTCCGCCGAGGCCAGCTGATAGCCCTGAGGCAGAGCGTCTGCAGCGAATGCGGTCGATGCCAGGTTCATGCTGCCGGCCAGTGCAACAGCGATCAGGCCAATACGGGATTTGTTCGACATACGGGACATGGTGATTCTCCGGATACTGTGTGCGGCCAGGCCGCTAAGGTCATTGCCACTAAGGGCGATAAGCCGTGGTGCGAGGCGCATCTGCTTTCTCGCTAAGGCAGGGCTATTTGACTGCAACCGTGTATCCAGGATGTATCGGCTTGCAGGGCATTTGTAAGCCAGTCTCCGAACAAGGGCTGCGGATACACAGCGATACACTTGCCCAGGCACTGCTTTACCCAATCACGTTCGCAAACACCGATTGGTCGACGTTGGCGCCGGACAGAATCACGCCAACCCGTTTTCCCTGCATCGCTTCACGCTCCTGCATGAGCGCCGCCAGGGCCGCTGCGCCCGCCCCTTCGGCGAGGTTGTGGGTGTCGGTGTAATACACCCGCATGGCCTCGGCAATCTGCTGATCATTGACCGATACGATTCGCGCCGCACCGTGGGCGTACACAGCAAAGGCTTCAGCAATGGGTTTGCGCACCGCCAGGCCGTCGGCAAAGGTATCGGCCGAGGCGGTTTCGCATAGTGCTCCCGTGTCGAACGATAACTTCGCGGCGGCAGCTTCGCTGGACACCACGCCCACCACTTCAGTCTTCAAACCCAGCGCATCACGGGCGGCGATCACTGCGCAAATCCCCGAACCACAGCCGATCGGCACGTAGACGCTATCCAGGTCCGGCGCAGCCTTGAACAGCTCCAGCGCATAGGTGGCCACGCCTTTGACCAGCTCAGGATGGAACGGCGGCACCAGGTACAGGCCTTGGGCTTGCGCCAGGCGTGCAGCCTCTTCACGGGCTTCATCGAAATCGCGGCCATACTCCACCACTTCGCCGCCGAAGCCGCGCATGGCGTTGTTCTTTTCCAGGGAATTGCCTTGCGGCACGACGATCAAGGCGCGCAATCCCACCGCACCTGCCGCCAGTGCCAGGCTTTGTCCATGATTGCCTCGGGTGGCGCTGACGATGCCCTGCACATCGGGATGCTCGCGTTTAAGCCAATGCATGAAGGTAATGCCACCGCGCACCTTGAACGCACCGGTCGGCGTGTGGTTTTCATGCTTGACCCACACCGTGCAACCCAACCGTTGCGCCAGCAAGGGCCAAGGGTATTGGGCAGTGGCAGGCATGACCTGATAAACACGTTGGGCCGCTTGTTCGATGTCGTCGCGAGTCAGTCTGTGCATGAGTTGCTCCCCTGAGGTTTTGCCCAGTGTAGATACGCCGCCCTCTACCGGCTTTCAGAAAACTGACCTGACTTTTCTACCCGCGGTTGATTTAGTATGGTTTTCATGAGCCATCGAAACCGCCAACCGTCACCCCCACCGCCTGAACCGGTCCGCCGTGTCGAAGTCGGGCCGTGGCTGATCGAATTGCTCCCCGGCTGCGCCTACGCGACCCGCTATGTCGCGCCTCAATCGGCGATTGGCTTTGCCTACGACAGCCAGCGAGGCGTGCACGCAATCGGCAGCGACCGGGTACTGCCCTTCAATGCCGTGCCTAACGGCCTGGCGTTTGTACCTGCCGGGTGTGACGTTTTATCCGAATCCCCAAGGGGCGGCGAGTACCTGCGAGTGCTGCGCACTGACGGTATCGCGCTGGCGGGCGACCGTGCCTTCAACAACCGCATCGACCCGCAAGCCACGAACCTCGCCCTGCGACTGCGCAGCGCCTTGTTGCGGGCATCCGTGGAGGATGACTGGGAGGCCTGGGCGCTCGCCTTGGCGCAAAGGACGACGGCTAACACCGCATGCGCAACCCCGAGCGCTGACGCGATAACCGGCAATCGCCTGCGTTTGCTCGATGAGTTCATTGACGCTGGCCTCGATGGCCCGCTGGGAGTTCAGGCAATGGCGCAATTGCTGGGCTTGTCCGAAGGCTACTTCATGCGGGCATTCAAACGTGCCACCGGCAAGAGCCCGCACAGTTACCTGATCGACCGACGTCTCGCCAAAGCCCGCGCCCTGATGCGCGACTCGACCGCCACGCTGACGGAAATCGCCTACCGTTGCGGTTTCAACTCCCAGGCGCACATGGCGACCCTGTTCAGGCAACGCCTGGGTGTGAGTCCGGCGCAGTTGCGCAGAAACTCGCAATTTAGTTAGCACCTGATTCTCTCGCGGTTCACCAGCTCTCCCTGACTAAACCTGCGCGCTGGACACCTGTGTCTGCGCTGCCATGAAAATGCGTCGCTGTGTCATTTTCATAAGCTTTGGCAGTTGATTTTTTTCTTGTCGATTGCTGGCGACACCCTCTTTTGCGCGTCATGCAAACACCGCAATTGCCACCGGGATGAACTACTCTCCAAAAACAAATCCGCAGATCGAAGAAACAGTGCGCAAGGTCGAAACCACCGCAGTGCTGGTGGAACCAACAGGCCATTCTTCGGGACCCGGCATCCCTGATCGCATTACTCGGAGTACGCTCCGTGGGAATCAAACAGCCCCTGCTTGCTCTGCTGTTGCTCACCTTGCTGTTTGGTGGCTGTACGACCCCCAACGCCCCTCACATACCCAGTCAAGCCTTGCCTGCAAGCGACTCGCCATTCGGGCGGTCTATCCAGGCCCAGGCAGCCCCGCATCAAGGCCAGTCGGGCTTTCGCTTGCTATCCGATAGCGCTGAAGCGTTCAACGCCCGCGCCGAACTGATTCGCAACGCTCAACGCAGCCTCGACTTGCAGTACTACATCGTTCACGACGGTATCAGTACGCGGATACTGGTGAGCGAACTGCTCGACGCCGCCGACCGCGGAGTCCGCGTGCGGATACTGCTCGATGACACCACCAGCGATGACCTGGACCGAATTATCGCGTCGCTGGCTGCGCACCCCAAGATTCAGATCCGGGTATTCAATCCGCTGCACCTGGGCCGCAGCACCGTCGTGACGCGAACAATGGGCCGGCTGTTCAACCTGTCGCAACAACACCGGCGCATGCACAACAAATTGTGGGTGGTGGACAACAGCGTGGCCATCGTCGGGGGGCGCAACCTGGGGGACGAGTATTTCGATGCCGAACCCAACAAGAATTTCACCGACATCGACATGCTCAGTGTCGGACCGGTTGCAGAACAACTGGGACATAGTTTTGACCAGTACTGGAACAGTGCCCTGAGCAAGCCGATCGAGCAGTTCCTCTGGACCATGCCGACAACCAAGGACCTGAAGAATACGCGGACCCGGCTGGACGAATCCCTGGAAGAAACGCGCATCCAGAATCACGCGCTCTACCAACAATTGATGAGCTACACCACTCATCCTCGCCTGCATGTCTGGCGCGGGGAACTGATCTGGGCCTGGAACATTGCGATGTGGGATGCACCGAGTAAGGTCTTGTCGGAAGGCGAACCACCCCCGTACTTGCTTTTGACTACTCAGTTGGCACCCGAGCTGAACGGGGTCACCAAGGAACTGATCATGGTTTCAGCCTACATGGTGCCTGGCCAACCCGGCGTGGTGTACTTGACCAGTCGTGCCGACGCCGGCGTGTCGATCAGCTTGCTGACCAACTCACTGGAAGCCACCGATGTACCCGCTGCACACGGTGGTTACGCGCCTTATCGCAAAACCTTGCTCAAGCATGGTGTGCAGTTGTTCGAATTGCGCCGCCAGTCCGGCGACAATGGCAACAGCGACAGCGGACCGCGCCTGTTCCACAGCGGATCCTCCAATAGTTCCGACTCCAGCCTGCATACCAAGGCGATGATTTTCGACCAGCAGAAAGCGTTCATCGGCTCGTTCAATTTTGACTCGCGCTCAATACTGTGGAACACCGAAGTCGGGGTGTTGGTGGATAATCCGCAACTTGCCGGACGGGTGCGCGAACTGGCCCTGGAAGGTATGTCACCTCCCCTCAGCTATCATGTCCTGCTGGAAAAGAACCAGTTGGTCTGGGTTACCGAGGACAACGGCAAACCGCATACATTGACCACGGAGCCAGGGAGTTGGTGGCGACGCTTCAATTCGTGGCTGAGCAGCACGATTGGGCTGGAGAAGATGTTATAGCCAACGTTGAGCACTGGAGTTAATCATGCAGATGTGGATGAGGCGCACGGCTCTGCTGATCAGCCGCTTGATAATGGCCGCGGGTATCAGCCTTTTCGCCATCGTCACTGAAGGGCAAGTTCTGCGCACACCTCAAGTCAATCAAGAGATAAAAGGCTTGCTGGACTTTGTCGAACACAGTGAGTGTCAGTTTGTGCGCAATGGAAACCAATACCCAGGTTCCCGGGCTCGGGCGCATCTGCAGAAGAAGCTGGATTATCTCGAAGACAAGAACAAGGTGCACAGCGCAGAAGACTTCATCGAGCTTGCTGCCACTAAAAGCAGTATGAGTGGCCGCGCCTATGAGGTGCGATGTTCAGAAGTCGTGGAACCGGCCAGCACCTGGTTGAAGAGAGAGCTGCAGAGGCAACGGCAACTCAAGAAGGGCAGCAACTGATTTTCTCACGGTGCTACATCTCTTATCCTGCTTCAAAGAGGCGCTTGACCGTCCGCTTTTGGCCCAGGCTGTGTAAAAACGTAAGTTCTGGAAGTTTTAGGGGTGTTTGACCCCTTAACTAATAGGCGATCGTGGCGTATACGCGATTACAGGAGGTCGATTTTTTCTCGGGTCGATCTCAGTGCACGTTTTTACACAGCCTGGGCCGATTGCTGCATGTCGCAAAGGGCAACAACCGACCCAATGCTGTCTGTCGCGACCGCAGGCGATTGCGGCCAGAAGCGAAGAACTGCCCGAACTTGTATTAATTTCTTAGCCAATTCAGCCAGAGCGTTTCAGGGACTTCGGATCGAATGACACATTCGCCATACTTTGAGCATCAGGTACTGGCTGCCATTCAGCAGTGGTGGAGTCGATTTCGCGCAGAGTCCATTGCTGGGGACCGGACCAGGACAGTTCTATGTAGGGGCCTTCAAGTACTTCGTTCGCTATTAACATGTCGACTTCGTCGGCAGGTCCCGGGAGCATGCCTCCGACAGCAATGGGCACGCGCTGACGCAAAAGGATGTTGAGCATGCACAACAGCTCGGCATGTGATGTGTAATGCACTCTGTGCTCCCCGACTTCCGTGTAGGCAAACACCAGATTGCCCGTTACTGAGTCTACGGAGCTGATCAAAGTGAGATGCGCCGGTGGCCGGCCTGACCCCTTTGAATAACGTAGTTTGATAACCGCGCCCCTCTATGTATTTCGCTTTATGAAATCGGAGAGCTTCGCGGCTTCATTGCGTAATTCATCGAATTTTTCGTTTAGCTCAACATGGCCCGGCTTCCAGCAAAGGACGCCATTGTCATGGCTTTGACCAAGAATGAGATCATTGAATGAGCCCATTCCGCCATAGGCTGACTGTAGGTACTCAATTCCGGAGTAATCAGAATCCATTAAGCGTGCTCTTGCCTTACGCATCCACAGGCTCCAGTGAGTATCTCCATCGCTCTCAAGCATTGCTGCAAGCTGATCAAGAACGCAGATCAGTTCTTCGGTTTTCGGTCCCATTTCTTAACATCCTTCAAGTGAAACACGGTATGGGAAGTGAGTCCCGCTGCCGAGTGTTTCTTGTCAGTCTCGCTGCATAAGCTACTGTTTCGCCATCAGGTTGTCCAAGGGCCGCTTTTGGCCCAGAGTGTGTAAAAACGCCGACCAAAAATCGAAGTGCGCGCTCCTATGTCAATCTAGAAAAGCGCGTGGGGTCAACAGACCTGAAATTTACATAGGCTCGCAATTTTTTGGTCGTTTTTAACCAGTCGAGCCCCCGTGAGAGTTTTTACACAGTCTGGGCCCATAGGGGCCTGTAGCTCGCATTGACAGAAAACCAGGTCAAGATTCAGTCCTTGCGGCGAGCCACTCGCTTCGCGTCATCTCCCATACTTCAACCTGCATGGCCCCGGAGACAAAACGTCCTTCCCGTGTCTCGATCATGCGCATGCCTTCATGTTGGGACACCTTGCGCGAAGCGTGGTTGGCGACGGCCTTGGGCACCTGCATGACCGGGCGCAATAATGTTTCGAACCAGTAGGCGTTGATGACCTTGCAGGCTTCGCGCATGTAGCCGTTCCCCTGATACTGCGGGGCGAGCCAGAAGCCTCTGTGGTTGCCAGGCTGGTCATACAGGCTGATGCTACCGATGCTGCGCTCAGGTTGAGCGAGCGTGCGAATCATCCAGTGCCACTCTCGTCCCGCGGCCATGGCGGGTAGAGCCATATCGCGCACGTAAATCAGCCCGCCATCCTGCGGATATGGCCATGGGACGCGGCTGTCCAGATATCGGACGACCTCCCATTGGGGGAACAACTGCTGCACCGCCGCCGCATCAGTCAGTTGAAGCGGCGTGAGGATCAGGCGGCTGGTGTAAAGTGTGGGGGGGCAATCCATGGCATGAAATCCTTCGCGAGCACTGTGGCGGGTGTGATCGGTACTTTCTCAGACCATTAGCTGGAGTGTCGAGTGTCCGCTTCTGGCCCAGAGTGTGAAAAACGCCTTCGTGAACCCTTGCTATGATTTCTGAGGATTTCATCGCAGGGATCGCCCATGAAGCGCTTTATCCAAGGTGAACATCGAGGCCAAGGCACCTTACTTCCCCGAGAGCCTCGACGACTACGTCAGAGATACCAATCCGGTGCGTGTAGTCGACGTCTTTGTCGACGAACTTGACCTAGCCAAGCTGGGTTTTGAAGGTGTCATTCCAGCCGATACTGGTCGGCCTGCTTACCACCCTGAGATCCTGCTGAAAATCTACATTTACGGCTACCTCAACCGCATTCAATCAAGCCGGCGCCTGGAACGAGAAGCCCAGCGCAACATCGAATTGATGTGGCTAACTGGTCGCTTGATGCCCGACTTCAAAACCATCGCCAATTTCCGCAAAGACAATGGCAAGGCAATCCGGGGAGTCTGCCGTCAATTTGTGGTGCTGTGCCAGCAACTGGGATTGTTCTCGGAAGCGCTCGTTGCCATCGACGGCAGCAAGTTCAAGGCGGTCAACAATCGGGATCGGAACTTCACCAGCGCCAAGCTTAAGCGGCGAATGGAGGAAATTGAGTCCAGTATCAATCGCTATCTGACAGCACTCGATACCGCAGACCGTCGCGAGCCTTCCGTTGCCCAGGTCAAAGCCGAACGGCTCCATGACAAGATCGCGGCCTTAAAAGCCAAGATGCAGGAGCTCAAGGAAATCGAGGTACAGCTAAACCAAACACCGGATAAACAGATCTCGCTAACCGATCCTGATGCTCGATCAATGAAAACGCGCGGAACCGGAATGGTCGGCTACAACGTTCAAACGGCGGTCGATGCGAAGCACCACCTGATCGTGGCGCACGAAGTAACGAATGATGGTGTTGATCGAGACCAACTGAGTTCTATGGCCATGCATGCCCGAGCGGCCATGGGTGTCGAAGAACTGTCGGCAGTCGCAGACAGAGGGTATTTCAAGGGTGAAGAAATTCTCGCGTGCCATGAGGCTGGAGTCACCGTTTTCGTACCCAAGACGGTGACCTCGGGAGCGACAGCGGCTGGCCGTTTCGGCAAAGATGATTTCATCTATGACGCATCAATGAACGAGTATCGATGCCCTGCTGGGCAAAGCTTGATCTGGCGTTTTTCACACGTTGAGAAAGGGCTGAAGTTCCATCGTTACTGGAGCTCACACTGTAAGAGTTGCACGTTGAAGCAGCAGTGCACGCCCAGTTCTGAGCGGCGAGTTAGCCGCTGGGAGCATGAATCAGTACTCGAGGCGATGCAAAGTCGCCTTGATCAAGCGCCAGAAATGATGCGCATCCGGCGCCAAACGGTTGAGCAAACCTTCGGCACATTGAAGTCCTGGATGGGCGCCACGCATTTCCTTATCAGAACCCTAGGCCGAGTGAGTACCGAGATGAGCCTGCATGTGCTCGCCTATAACCTCAAACGCGTGTTGCGGCTGTTGGGCAGCGATGCCTTGATGGCGGCGATGAAGGCCTGAGGCCTTTTTAGCGGCCTGATAGTGCATCTGGCATGTGCTCCGGGGGCTAAAACCCCAAGCAAAACCAGTAACACCAATTTGGCTTGGTTGAGGCCCCTACAAGTCTTCAGTGCAGTGAAGAGCTACCGATTACTGCACCGCAGCCATTGCGTTTTTACACACTCTGGGCCGTTTGCTGCCCTTCGCGACAGGCAGAAATCGGCCAGAAGCGGACGGTCATTGTCGATATATTTTAGTCTTCGCCCCCAAAGGGACCGGACGATCAATTACACCGATGGCATAATCAAACTGTTTATAGCAGGGGCGTAAAAATGACCGTCGAATGCTATGACTCGGCCGTGGCCCAAGAGCGCAGTTTCACCCGCGACGCCGCCAGCCCATGTCTCAACCGGCCTTGAGCCGGGGCGATGCATCAGTTGCGCTAAAGATAACCACTCGGCAACCAGGGAAGTCATGGCATCTGTATTGGAAATGCAGTTCTCGAAGGAGCATACGGCAGCGACCAGCGGCATTTCCCTGGGAGGGCAAGTCGCGCGAATTGAACAGTGGCCGATCAACCCCGACGGTGACCCGCTGACACTGGTCGCCACCATCGACTGCCGTCAGGCCTTCGACTGCACCGCTGCTCAGTGCCTGCCCTCGGACGGCTTGTTGTACGTGTTCTCCACCTACAGCCCTTCGGCGTACTTCCTGGACAACATCACTTACGACGGCGCTATATCGAAATCGGGCTCGCAGGTGAGTGGCTATACCGCAGTGGTCTCAGGTTGCGACCATGAGCTGCACAGTCCTGTTCCGGGTATTCCCCAAGTCGCGGTCATGCTCAGAGAAAAAGTACTGGCCGAGCACGATATCCCGCTTTGTTCTCTGGTCGCCATAGTGCCACCGAAGTGGGCTGAACTGCCTCCGCAACTTGCCGTCGACTACGCATTTTTCTGTCAGTTTTACTCAAATGATTTCCAGGCACCCTTTACTGATCTGTTTTATCTGACCGATGCGGTTGCGTATCTTTACCTTCGTAAAAAAGACAGTCAGGCCAAGGCGCCGGGTATTTTTTTCGTTGGCACGGCGTGAGGCCCTGCCCCGGCAGCTGTAGAAATCCTTTATCTGGTGCATCCGAATGAACGTGCGTTACACAGAAAAAAATCCGCCTGCCGGGGTCGAAAAAATCACCCGGGCAGTGCAACAGCTATCCATCAAACCGGGCTCATGGATAACCGGATTCTGGTCGTCCTGCGACGGCGCGATGATCGAAGAACTCGTGAAGATTTATTCGACGGATGAAATAGCCGAGCGTCAACAGACATACGAAACAGCAGAGTACTTCCCCGGATATCTGTTGATCGGTGATGACTCAGGCGGCCGGCTGATACTGGTGGACAGATCGGCGATAGAGCGTTTTTATCTGCTGGACTCGGGGTGCCCATCCATCACCGATGGGCTGTCCTTTTCATCCATGGATGCCTTGATCAAAGAAGTTGTGGGCTAATCCCGCCCATCACCGGCGCTGGACCACATCATTGAGCAACCCGTCATGAGGATCCTATGAACACTTACAGCATCCGCGAAGTTCTACAGCAGATCGAGCACATGCCCAATGCCTGGTTCTACTTGCCTAATACCGGGTGGACGCTGGACACACTCGGCGCGTTCTCACTGGACAGTCGGGATTTCCCTGCCGACTCCAACGAACACCTGCCACCGCAGGTACTCAATGAAGGCTGGGTGGAAACGTTGGAAACGGCCATGATCGAGGATGTTATTTCCAACACGAACCAACAACGGGTCCAAGCCACACTGGATGATTACTTCATAGCGTTTAAATACTATTACCAGAACGATGCGTTCATCGTGCTCAAGCCTGGCGACGACTCATGACCCGTACAGCGAGAAGCCCGATGTTGAGCTTCAGTAGCGAACGTCTTCAACGAAAGATTCAGGAAGCGTCCCTCAAGGCAATCGAACAATTTCGCAAGGACTTCCCGAACGCCGAGGTCTGCGGATTCGCGTTGTATTCAGACGCCGATGCGCGAAGCCTGGCGCCGGCCTTTAATACCAAAGACCACCTGGCACGTGTGCAGGCTGAAAACCCCGATGACCGCCAGTACTTCAAGTGGTCTCCCGCCGAGTGGAGCCACGAAGCCTTTGGCGGACACTTCTTCGCGGACCTGTCGAAAACGCTGTGGAGCATGGCCGACGCAAGCTCCCGGGAAAATTTCGAACAGCATCGCAGACAGGTTTTTGCGTTATGTGTGGCAGCCATGCAAAAGCTCACTGGCTCGACTTTCGAGCACGCCATCCATGTGTTTTCAGTATCTGACTTTGAAAGCGCACCTGAGGAAATCGCCTGGATTTGTGCGTTGAACACCCCTGAGCAGGCCGGCGAATTCAAGTCCTGGCTGGAGCAACACTCGGACGGGTGATGTATCGATGTAGATAAAGGCATTTTGAACCATCACCACAGTTCGCAATCTGACTGGTGTTACCCAATTGCCCTCAAGTTCAAGGAAGAATACTGCGATGTGCGCTAACGCTTCCGGCTCAGGGCATGACTTTGGATCAAGGACCTTCCAATGAATCTGCCACAGTTCACCTACCACCCAGACCCTGTTACCAGCGGCTCGGTAAATCCCTCCACAAACACCTGCATCAGCTGCGACCAGGCTCGCGGCTACATCTATGTGGGGCCGGTATACGCCGTCGAAGATTACGAAGCCTGCATCTGTCCCTGGTGCATTGCCGATGGGAGCGCCCACCAACGGCTCAGCGCAACCTTTGTCGATGAAGACTGCATTGGTCTGGACGCTGAAGAAGAACTTGATGAAGCGCAGGTCGCCGAGTTGAGCCAGCGCACACCCGGTTTTAATGGCTGGCAGCAGGAACGATGGTTTACCCATTGCAATGACGCAGGCGAGTTCATCGGCAAGGCAGGCCATGCCGAGCTGCTTGCATTAGGGGCAGAAGCAATGACTGCCGTACAGGACGCGACGGGGCTGGAGGATGGACCTCAATGGAACACGTTCTTCAGTGCACTGGACAAGGACCACGGCCCTACCGCCTACCTCTTCAGATGCCGCCATTGCTCTGCGTTGGGTGCCTATCAAGACAACCATTGAACGAAAAACCAAGCGCATTGAGTTCGATCCTGTTGTCGCCGACGCCGAATTGACCCAGTTGCCAAGAACTCACGTCGCAATGCGTGGAGGTCGCTAATCGACCCAAAGCGGCCCTTTGGGAAAAGAAAAAACAAGCAAAGCCAGATGTGTTTTTTTTTGCTTGGAAAGCATGACGTATTACGTCCTATGGTTTCAACTTCAATAGGCTGTCCAAGGGTTAATACGAAACCACGTGAACACTCCTTCGAGTGCATGCTGTTCACACAGCAGCCTGGCTTTGGATTCGAGAGCGGGGATAATTGAAAATGCGTCTGAAGGGAACTGCGTTGTGTCAGCTTTGCGAGCCAGAGCAAGGACAAACCAGCAACAGTTCGCAAAGTAGAATGGACTGTCTTGCTTTACCGTGAGCTCAAGCGCGCTTACGAGTGCAGCATAAGCTTCGTCCGGTTTCAGCCTCGTCACGATCTCCTCTCTGGCATTTGTCAAACACCATTCGTCCTTTTCGGAGCGAGCCAGATCATTTACTAGCCAATCTTCATATTCGCTTACGGCGTTCAATCGATATGTCCTCGTTTGTCTTTCTGCGTTCGATAGTAAGCCGGATCGCCGCTACGATGCGCAACACTGTGAGGTGGTCCACCGAGAGAGTCTATTTTGTGAGTGACCGGTTTTGGCCGAAAGCCGCCCGCTTCGAATGGCATCTCCTGGCCGTTCTCGGCTAAGCGCTTTCGTCCAGGTAAAGCGACAGCGCCTCACTCAGGGCTTCAAATGTTTTGGCAATGCGCCCGACGTTGCGCAGGTCATTGTGCATGGCAATCCAAACATCAACGTCGAAGCCGAAGCTGTCAGGCAAAACCCGGATCAGTCCATAGGTCGCTGCGACGGTGGCTGGACATAAGCCAAACCCAAGGCCGTTTCTCAGCGCAGCGAGTTGAGCCAGGTGGTTATCGGTGGCAATAGAAAATGGCTGGTCCTCACACAGTCCCGCCTCGATCAGCCGACGCCTGTCGGTGGAGCGTCGGTCGGGGCCAATCAGCGGCGCACGACGCAGGGCCTCGAGACTTGCAGGTTCGCCATAGCGTTCAAGGCATTGGGCACTTGCGTAGAGGCCGACTCGCAGAGCCCCTGCACGTCGCACGACGACTTCGGCTTCTCTGGGCCGCACGAGCCGCACAGCGATGTCTGACTCCTGACGGGCAATGTTCTCCAGCGAATCGTTGATGCTGATTTCAAGCTTCAACGTTGAGTGCTTGTAATGAAACTCGCGCAGTAATCCGGGGAGTACCTCAACGCCCAAAAAGGCGCTGCTGGTGAGCCTGACAGTGCCGCACGATACGTCCGTTTCAGCACTGGCCATGCGATTGAACGCCTCGGCAGCCATCGCCATGGATTCGACATGGTGAACAAGCCCACGTGCCGATGCAGTAGGCACCAGGCCAGCGCAGGTTCGGGTGAACAGCTTCACCCCCAGACCCGTTTCAAGGCTTTCCAGGCGTCGACGAGCCGTTGCCTGCGCAATGCCCAGCAATCTGGAGGCGCCTGACAGGCTGCCACTGCGCAACACTGCCAGGAACACTCGCTGACTTTCCCATTCAAGGCCGCTCATCTATTTCGTACCAACGGTTGCTCCGTTTATTGTCTTCTGCCGGGTTTGAGGAACGTGGATGATGCACGTCTCTTTCGTAACGCAGCAGTATAAGGAGCAATACCATGGGTTTCACTGGTCAATGCCGATGCGGACAAGTCCATCTTCAACTGCAGATTGAAGCACTTGCACCGTTGTACGCATGCCATTGCCTTGACTGCCAGCGCTGGAGCGGCAGTGCTTTTGCCTTGCATATGCTCTGTGCCGCTCAGGCTATTGAGATCTCGGGAAGCACCACGACGTACATCCATACTGCACAAGGACATACCTCTACGCAGTACGCCTGCAGTACGTGTTTCACCCGCCTGTTCAATGAGACTGACGCCGCCCCGGGCATGCGTGTCCTGCGTGCCGGCGTACTCCACGGCGCAGACCGTTTGACGCCCTTGGCGCACATTTGGGTCAAGCGTAAGCAGCCGTGGATTTCGCTGCCGGAAGGCGTAGCGCAGTGGCCGGAAAGCCCAACTGCCGAAGAATTTGCAGTGGCCATCAGCAAACAGGTACCTATAGCTGCACTATAAGTAACGAGTCGTTATCGACCGAACGAAGGGGGGCAGGAATCTTCAATGCCCACCCTCCTCCGACCAGCAGCCACCTGCGAGCACTGCCAGATCCTGTAATCAACCTGATATTGCCAACCGCCCGACAGAAGTCGCCATTGGATCCCGAGCAATCTTGTCATTTGCCAAGGCTTAGGGCAGGGTCGATACCACTGATATCTCTGCCAAAGGAGTCACTCCATGTCAAAGCTATATCCCAGTATCGATCCCGAAGGGCTGGTCGAGTACTCAGTGGTCTACACCGACCGCTCGCTCAATCACATGTCGCAGTCGTTTCAAGGCGTGATGAAGAACATCTCCACGACCCTGAAACAGGTCTACAACGCCGAGGCGGTTGCGGTGGTCCCGGGTAGCGGCACATTCGGCATGGAAGCGGTGGCGCGACAGTTTGCCAGCGGCCAGCCATGCCTGGTGATACGCAACGGTTGGTTCAGTTATCGCTGGAGCCAGATCCTCGAGATGGGCAACATTCCGGCGGCCACCACGGTGCTTAAAGCCCGACCGGTCGAGACGGGTCGCCAGGCAGCCTACGCCCCGCCCCCTCTGGACGAAGTGCTGGCGGCCATCGCGGCGCAGAAGCCACAGGTGGTCTTCGCCCCCCACGTTGAAACCTCATCCGGGATTATCCTGCCCGACGAATACATTCGCGCCGTTGGCGACGCCGTGCATGCGGTAGGTGGCCTGTTGGTGCTCGACTGCATCGCCTCAGGCACGATTTGGGTGGATATGCACAAATGCGCAGTCGACTTGCTGATCAGCGCTCCGCAGAAAGGCTGGAGCGCCTCCCCTTGCTGCGCGCTGGTGATGCTCAGTTCTCTGGCCCTCGAGCGCATCGAGCAGACGCAGAGCAGCAGCTTCGCCTGCGACCTGAAAAAGTGGCTGCAGATCATGCAGGCTTACGAACAAGGCGGACATGCCTACCATGCAACCATGCCCAGCGATTCCCTGGCGCGGTTCAACGAAGTGATGAAAGAGATGCAAGCCTACGGATTCGACAAAGTCCGCGACGAACAACAGGCGCTGGGTGATCGGGTGCGCGCCATGTTGACTGGCAAAGGCATCAAGAGCGTGGCCGCAGCCGGTTTTCAGGCCCCTGGTGTCGTGGTGAGTTACACCGAAGATGCCGACATCAAGAGCGGCAAGAAATTTGCCGCCCACGGTCTGCAGATTGCCGCCGGCGTGCCGTTGCAATGCGACGAGCCGGCCGACTTCCAGACCTTCCGCATCGGTCTGTTCGGCCTCGAAAAGCTGCACAATATCGATCGCACGATCAGCACCCTTGAGCAGGCGCTGGACGAGGTGATGGCTCACTAAGCCCTTATCTTCAATTGCCCCCGCCGAGGGTCGTAATGCTGTTCACTTAAGCGAACATTAGCATCCTGTGGCGAGGGAGCTCGCTCCCGCTGGGCTGCGCAGCAGTCCCTTTTAGGGCCGCTTCGCGCCCCGGCGGGACGGTGCGGCGATCCGACAAGCTCCCTCGCCACGGGTGTTCGTCCTTAAGTGAACAGCATTACCGCTAAGCAGTTTGAGAAAGCGACACTGGCTTCAAGTCCACAAGCCTCTTGATGCGCTGGCAGCAGCCATGCCAACGGAATGGTCTAAACCGTCATGTTCGTCAGTCGTAAAGGCTGCCCCCTCAATGTGGTAGACCGTCGGTTCTGCCGAAAAATATTCCTCCAAGCCCATCATGAACAGCCGATGGTCTTCGCTCGCTTCGAAGCCCGGCGTGTGATCTTCAAGTGATTGCCATCTCACGATCAGGTTGAACCGCTCAGGGCTTTCGATTCCCTGCGCGAGCAAGTGGCCGCCGTAACCTTTGGCGCGGCGGAGCAAAGGTGCGACGTCGGCAAATGCACGTCGGAACATTTCAATGCGTTCCTTGTGAACGGGGAGCAGAGCGATCTCATAGATCATGGTGTTCCTCTCAATTGACTTGAACGATTAAAAAACATGCGTTTACGCGATAAGCGATGGCTCGACTGCAATCGCAATTTTTCCTCGAATACCGTTGTTCGGACTTTCCAGCCGAGCATGGGCGAGCGCAATGTCCGCAAGCGAATAGACAGCGCCAACGTGTGGCCGCAGCTGGCCGCGCGCAATCAATGCGCTCAACTCATCCAGCTTGCCGCGGTTTTGCCGGGTAAAAACGAAGTGATAACTCGCATTCTTGCCCCACGCCTGAACGAGATTTTGTGGCTGTGCTATGTCCACGATCGAGACGACACGGCCAAGTTGAGCGAGCACGTCGGGGCTGCGGGACAATGTGTTGCCGCCGATGGTGTCGAAAACAACATCAACGCCGTGGCCGCCTGTTTCCCGCATGACGGCGTCAACATAATCTTCTTTTTCGTAGTCGATGATCACATCGGCACCCAAGCTGCGGGCGAACTCAGCGTTTGCTGCGCGTACGGTTGTGAACACTCTTGCTCCCATGGCTTTCGCCAGCTGGATCGCGATATGACCGACGCCTCCGGCGCCGCCGTGTACAAGAATGCTTTCACCGACTCTGAGCGCCGCACGCACGACCAGCGCTTCCCACACCGTCCCGCCAACCAAGGTCAGGCTTGCGGCCTCAAGATGGCTCAGCGTGGATGGTTTCTTCGCGACAATGCTTTCGGCGGCGACGTGGTACTCGGCATAGCTGCCTGCCCCATCAAATATCTGCGGGGTGTACCAGACTTCGTCTCCTGGAACGAAGGTCGTCACGCCCGGCCCAACGTCTTCGACAACGCCAGATACGTCGTGCCCGGTAATGGCCGGCAGTTGCACCAGGTCGGGATAGTCGCCACGTCGAACCTGGTAATCCAACGGATTGATGGAGGTTGCGTGTACCCGCACCAGGACTTGCCCCGCGCGCGGCACAGGCTTGGGCACCTCGCAGAGTTCAAACGCTTCAGGACCGCCAAATGCTTTAAGTATCATCGCTTTCATAATGAATCCTCGTATCGACAAAATGGGATATCGAGATATCTCGATATGTTACGGTAAAAAAATTACAGATCTTTCCCTATGATCTCGGCAAGCGCATTGATGGTTGCTTCATTTCGTTTGTAATAGGTCCACTGACCTATTCGCCTGACTTCGACCAGGCCCACACGCTGCAACGTGGCAAGGTAACCGGACACCGTTGACTGCGACAGCCCGATGCCTTCTTGAATACTGCTGACGCACACTCCGACCGTGAGAACGTCACCTTCATCCTGTGGAGGGAAGTTCTTTACGGGATCTTTCAAACCTTTCAAGATTTCAAGACGCGTAGGGTTTGAGAGGGCTTTGAATATTTCGATCAATTCCATAAATCCGAGGATATCGAGATTTATCGATATGTCAATATGAGAATTCAGACAATTCTGTGCTTTTAATTGCAACCGTCCCAAAAAGCAGGCTTCGGAGACTGGTGTGCGTGGGACCTCCCCCCTTTGGCTAGAGGAAGTTCCCCCCAGAACGCGGCAGGCTTTCCTGTTCTGTGGCCTTCGAAGTGTCTTCCACAACCAATGGTGTCACGGCCGACCGGACCAGCAGTCCGCCGTCAATGTTGAACTCACTGCCAGTGACGGGACGTGCCATCTCGGCGCTTACTCAGCCCAGATGTTGGCTAAAGCCATGAATGGCCGCTTAACTAGAGGCATCGACGTGTAACCGAGTGACCAACTTGTTGCGCACGGATTCGCCCTTTCCAACCTCCACGGAAAAGCAGCCCATGAAATCAACCCGCTCCCTTTCCTGCGCCATTGCCCTCGCCTCCCTCTTCTCGACGCTTTGCCTGACGACCCATGCCGACGACATACCGTTGGGCAGCAATTCCATGCAAGGCCATATTGTTTCTCGTGTACTGGCCGTTGATCCCGCCAACCACCAGGTCACCATCGAAGGACGCGACAAGAGTCCGGTGCCCATCCAACTCACAGACCAGGCCAAGAACCTGCACAATCTGAAAGTCGGCGACACGGTCGACATCCATGTGGTTCGCTCGGTGGCGTATGTGCTCGATACCGATGTGGGCGGCACACCCGGCGTTAGCAAGGAATCGATGACTATCCGCGCCACCAAGGACAATCCCAATCCCGGCGGTGAAGCGGTTCGCGAGGTCAAGGTCACGTCCAAGATCACCCGCATTGACTTGAAACAGCATGAGGTGACCTTGCTTCCGCCAGAGGGCGAAGCGACTGTCCTGAAAGTCGAAGATCCGAAGCTTCAGGAAAGAATGAAGAAGCTTCAGGTGGGGCAGACAATCGATGCCATCTATACCGAAATCATGACGGTCAAAACCTCACGCTGATTGCGTTTGCCGATAACGTGGCCCCGAACAACAGGACTTGAGTTCGATATGACAGATCTGTTCAACGCAATCGGCCTTGGGTTATTGGCACTGCTGCCACTGACGAACCCGCCTACGACAGTTGCGCTGTTTCTCGCCTTGAGTAAAGGGTTGAGTCACAAGGAAAAAAACACCCAGGCTTTTCTGACGTCGTTCTATGTTTTTCTGATCATGGCAGTGACCTACTACGTAGGCGCGTTTGTGATGGATGCGTTTAACATCTCCATCCCGGGCTTGCGTATGGCCGGTGGCGGAATTCTTATCATCATGGGCTTGAAGATGTTGTTTCCGCCGACTGTTGCCCCCTCTTCCTTGAGCAACGGCCCACAGGAACAACCGAACTTTGCCTTTATCCCGCTGGCCATGCCGAGTACCGCCGGGCCTGGCACCATTGCGATGATCATCAGCTCCGCCGCCACGATCAAAAACAGTACCTTGTTTCCTGCCTGGGTCTTGTTGGTCGCCCCACCGCTGATTTTTCTGTTCACCGCACTCATTCTTTGGGTATGCCTGCGGGGTTCGGGAATCATCATGAAAATCATGGGACAGTCAGGCATTGATGCCATATCACGGCTGATGGGTTTTCTTCTGGTGTGCATGGGCGCGCAATTCGCCATTAATGGTTCAGTGGAAATCATCCAGACCATCATCGACAGCAATGCTCATCTGTTCCGGCATTCGTAACGGACAACTCAAGTACAACGGTTACTCCAGCAGCAAACGCGATGAATAGAGCTACGCTTGACTGCAATGGAAGGACTTTGGGCAATCCTTCAAAGGGCAGCGGAGCCAAAAGACATGGGTATTGAACAGGATGTTTATCCTGCGACCACCGTTCTGGTGGTCGATGACACGCCAGACAACTTGATGTTGATGGCCGATCTGCTCAAGGACAAATATCGGGTCAAGGCCGCCAACAGCGGCGAAACGGCGTTGCGCATACTGCAAAACAATCCACTGCCGGATCTGATCCTGCTCGACATCATGATGCCGGGGCTGTCCGGTCATGAGGTTGCACGCAAGCTGCAGCAAGACGCACGCACCCGCGACATCCCGATCATTTTTCTTACGGCACTGGCGTCATTGGAAAACGAAATCCAGGGCCTGGAGTTGGGCGCTGTCGACTACATCACCAAACCCATCAGTCCGTCATTGGTCCTGGCTCGGGTGCAGACCCAACTGAAGATCAAGGCTGCGGCTGACTTCCTTCGCGACCAGAATGAATTCCTCGAACAGGAGGTCCAGCGCCGCACTCGCGAGGTGGTGGCCATTCAGGATGTCACTATCCACGCCATGGCTTCTCTGGCCGAGACCCGCGACAACGAGACGGGCAACCATATCCGCCGCACCCAACACTACGTCAGGCTGCTGGCTGAATTGCTGCGCGATCATCCGCGTTTCAATCCAGTGCTCAACGATGACAGCATCCGCCAGTTGTTCAGGTCGGCGCCGCTGCACGATATCGGCAAGATCGGCATTCCGGATCACATCCTGCTCAAACCGGGGCGGTTCACTGCGGATGAATTTGAAATCATGAAGACCCACACCACGTTGGGCCGCGACGCTATTCAGCGTGCCGAGGACCAGTTGGGGCTTTCAGTGGACTTTCTGCGCGTGGCCAAGGAAATCGCCTACAGCCACCAGGAAAAGTGGGACGGCAGCGGCTATCCGCAGGGATTGGTCGGCGAAGAAATTCCAGTCAGTGCCCGGTTGATGGCGGTGGCGGACGTTTATGACGCGTTGATCAGTCGTCGTGTGTACAAGGCCGGAATGCCGCACGAACAGGCCGTGGAGATCATTCGTCAGGGGCGCGCGAGCCACTTCGATCCTGACGTGTGCGATGCCTTCCTTGCCAATGCCGAGCAATTCCATGCCATTGCCGAGCGGTTTACGGACAGCGATCAGGACATGACGAGGCTGGCCGACCTGCAACGCCTTTCGCAAAAGCCCTGAGCGGTGAACACGTCGGTTTTTCATTAACGGGAATTGCCATGACCAGAGTGCTCGCGCTGCTGGAACGTCTGCCGCTTCGCATCAAATTGATCCTCGGCTTCGGGACATTAGGGGCGCTGGTTCTGATACTCGGCGTGCAAAGCCTGCGTGCCCAAGACTTGTTGAAAGCCGATATGCAGAGGCTGTACCGGCAAGAGTTGGCGGGCATCGAACCGCTGCAGGAAGCGAGAGTGCTGATGCCGCATCTCGTACAGGGATTGCAGCATGCCGTCGATGGTGGCAATGAAGTTGTTCGTAGCAAGGGCGTCACGCAATTTCGCGAGTCTCGGCAACATCTGCAAGAAGCGCTGCTGCAAATCCAACCGACCCTGTGGCGCCAGGAGAACCAGGAGCGGTTCGCCACATTCGAGATTTTGCTGAAGCGTTTACTGCACGACGGTGAGACCGCACTGGAACTGGCGAGTGCCGGGGATCAAGTGCAAGCCACTCGGCTGATCAATAGTGTCGTGTTCCAAAGCCTGGATGAGCGCGCAGACGACTTGCTCAAACAAGTGGCGAGCGTCAAACAGGCCTCCATTCATGACACGGCCAAACAGATCGCCGAATCCGCCGGGCGCAGTACCCGGCTCACTTATGTGTTGCTGTTCGGTGGCCTGGCACTGGCGTGGTTGATGGGTTGGTTGATCAGCCGCTCGATTCGCCTGCCCCTCTACCAGGTTCGCGCCGCCGTAGACGAACTGACCGCCGGCCACCTGGATGGGACGATCCCCCACACCGATCTGCAAAATGAAACGGGGGATCTGGCGCGTGCCATCGCGACGCTGCAAACCGAGTCGCAACAATTGGAGCGCCAACGCTGGGTCAAGGCGCAAACCGAGCAGCTGCAGGCCGATTTGCCGCAAGCGGAAACGCCACGGGAGCTGACGCAGGTCTTTTTGCGGCATATGGCGAGCATGTTGGGTGTATGCCGGGGCGTGCTCTATAGCGTGCAAGAGCAGGATGAAAGCCTGCAACTGATTGGCAGCTACGCGACCGATCCTGATTACCCGCCGGCGCCGACGGTGATGATGGGAGCCGGCCTGTTGGGGCAATGCGCGCTGGATCGGGCGCCGCGTGAATTGCAGGGACTTGGCCAGTCGCTGGGACGCTTGCATTCGCAGTTGGGTGAAGTGCCGGCCAGCTATCTGCTGGTTCAGCCGGTATTACGCGGTGAACGTTTGCTCGGCGTGCTCGAACTGGCGGGTCATCAACCGCTGGGGCCTCGTGAACAGGCGTTATTACAGGAGGCCATGCCGCGCCTCGCCGGTGCCATGGCGGTGATGGAACGTAATTTGGCGGTGCAATCCTTGTTGATCGAAACTCGTCGCCAGGCTGATGAAATGGGTGAGCAGGCCTTGCGCCTGGAGCTGCAATCGCAGGAACTGGAAAAGCAACAGAGCGCCTTGCGTGCCACCAAGGCCTGGTATCGGGCGATCCTCGAGGCCGCGCCGGACGGCATGATCGTCATCAATGCCGAAGGCGCAATCCTGATGACCAATCCGCAATTGGACACGCTGTTCGGTTATGCCCCGGGCGAGTTGGTGGGCGAGTCCATCGAGCGCCTGGTGCCTGAAGCCGCACGCGGGCGGCATGTGAGTTTGCGCGATGGCTTCATTGCCCATGGCAGCACCCGGCAGATGGGCGCCAAGCTGGAGGATCTCAAGGGCCTTCGCAAGGACGGCAACCTGTTTTCCGTAGAGATCGGCCTGTCGCACTTGCCGCTGCTGGAAGGTCGTGGCACGTGCATATGCGCTTCGGTTCGCGATGTCAGCGAGCGTCGGCAAATGCAAGCGGCGCTCAAGTCCAGCGAAACGCAGTTGCGTGCGGTATTGGACAGCAGCCCGGTGGCCATGCTGATCCGTGACGATGAGGGGCGCCTGAGTTACTGCAACCCGGAGCTGGAGGGCCTGTTTGGCGTCGACCGCGAGCATTTGGGCGAGATGGATGAAAGCCAGTTCTGGTGCGATGCGCAAGCACGCGGGCGCTTCCTGGACGCCGCCGCCAGGGGCGCGGTTTTGAACTTCGAGGCCAGTCTGCAGCGCGATGGAGGAGAACGTTTCGAGGTCTTGCTCTCGGCTGTTCCTTTGACGCTGGGTGAGCGCCGCATCAGCGCCAGTTGGTATTACGACATCACCGATCGCAAGGCCGCCGAGGCACATGTGCAGCACGCCCGGGAAATCGCCGAAGAGGCGACACGGGCCAAGAGTGAATTCCTCGCCAACATGAGCCATGAGATCCGCACACCGATGAACGCCATTATCGGCATGAGTCATCTGGCGCTGCGCACCAATCTGGACAACCGGCAACGCAACTACATTGTGAAGGTGCATCGCTCGGCGGAAAGCCTGCTGGGGATCATCAACGACATCCTCGATTTCTCCAAGATCGAGGCTGGCAGGATGGACCTGGAACTCATTCCATTCCGCCTCGAAGACGTGCTGGAGAACTTCACCAACGTGGTGGGCCTGAAGGCCGAGGACAAAGGCCTGGAGCTGCTCTACAGCACGGTCGCCGATTTGCCGACCGCGCTGATTGGCGACCCGTTGCGCCTCGGCCAAATCCTGGCCAACCTGGGCAACAACGCGACGAAGTTCACTGAACAGGGTGAAATTGTGCTGGGCATCGAGCGCCTGGGAACTGCCGAGGGCAAGGTCGAACTGCACTTCTGGGTGCGCGACACCGGTATCGGCATGAGCGAAGAGCATTGCCAGCGAATTTTTCAGTCGTTCATGCAGGCCGACAGTTCTACAACGCGCAAGTACGGCGGCACAGGCCTGGGCCTGGCGATTTCCAAGCGTCTGGTGGAAATGATGGAGGGACGTATCTGGGTCGAGAGCGCACTGGGCAGCGGTTCGACGTTTCACTTTTGCGTACGTCTGGGCGTACAGGCAAATGCCCCTGCGCGACGGATGTTCACCGCCGATGAATTGCTGGGTATCCGCGTGTTGGTGGTCGATGACAACGCCAGTGCCCGGGAGATTCTTTCGGGCATGGCGCACAGCTTCGGTGTCGAAGTGGACGTCGCCGAAAGTGGTCGCATGGCCCTGCGCATGCTGGCGCAGGCCGAGAAGAATTCGTTGCCCTTCGACGTCGTTCTGATGGACTGGCGGATGCCGGGCATGGATGGCGTCGAGACGGTCCGCCAGATGCGTTCGGCCAATCTGGCGCGTACACCGTCAGTCATCATGGTCACGGCACTCGACCGCGAGGAGTTGCTTGAACAGGCCAGGCGCGAGCACGTGCAACTGCCGGTGGTACTGACCAAACCGGTCACTCCCTCCACCTTGCTCGAAGCCATAGGCAGCGTGTTCGGCAAACTGCCGCAAACCGGCACACGCGCCAGTGAACGCAGCGAGCAGAGCGCTGACAATATCGCACGCTTGAAAGGCGCGCGGCTGCTGTTGGTGGAGGACAATGAGCTGAACCGGGAGCTGGCGTGCGATTTGTTGCAAGAGGCCGGCATAACGCTGGAACTGGCTTTTGATGGTCAACAGGCACTTGATCTGCTGGCACGCGACAGCGATTTCGACGGTGTGCTGATGGACTGCCAGATGCCGGTAATGGACGGCTATACCGCGACCCGCCGGATTCGTCAGCAGTCGCACCTGGCCGCACTACCGATCATCGCCATGACCGCCGACGCCATGACCGGAGACCGCGAACGCGCCATCGCCTGCGGCATGAATGACCACCTGACCAAGCCATTGGACGTCGAGGCCATGTTCGCCACGTTGGCCGGCTGGATCAAACCAAGGCGCGGTCGTCGAGGCCGGGAGCAGGAGGTGAACGATCCCGAAACATCCGAACAGTTGCCCGCTGAGCTTGAAGGTATCGATCAGGTCGCAGGATTAGCCGCCTGTTCAGGCAAGCGCGCCCTTTACCTGCGGCTGTTGCGCACATTCCATGCAGCCCAGATCAGCTTTGTCGAGCAGTTCCAGGCAGCCCTCGCCGACACCGATCCGGCCGCGGCCATGCGCGCGGCTCATACCCTGCGCGGTTGCGCCGGCAACATTGGGGCCAAGGCTTTAGCGCAGACCGCTGCGCAGTTGGAGCAAGCCTGCCGGGCTGGCGAAACGAGTAGTGTCGTGCAGAGCCATTTGGCTGAGGTGCAACAATGCTTGATGCCGGTGTTGAACGCGCTTGCTCGTCTTGGCGCAGCCAGTCCACCGATTGCGCAGCAGGCGTCTCAACCCTCAACGGAGCTCAAGCAGCAGCTCACTCGGCTCGGGCAATTATTGGCTGAGAGCGACACCGCCGCCTTTGAAGCGCTCGAGGAGATCCGTCGGTTGGCGCTCGATGTCGCACTGGCCAAGCGCCTGAGCCGGGTGGCGCATGAGCTTGAGCGCTTTGACTTTGACCGGGCCTTGGCGTTGTTGCAAAGCGAAGTCAAACTATCCATCGATGACAGTCAGCTGGGGAGTTTTGGGGGAAGCCAACTTTAATTTGGAAGACATCTCGCGGGAGTAACCACCATGTTCCTCGCTCACGAAAACCTGATAGCCCTGGCTTTTGCCGGGTTCTTTTGCACAGCCGCGTGCGCACAAACGCCAGCAGATACCAGCCCGCCGCCGGCGATTCTGCCCCTGGAATCCGAAACAGCACCCGAACTGATTGCCTACCCCCCGCTTGCCGAGCCGCTCGCCCGTGGTGTTGTGATCATCCAGTATCGAGCGGCGCACGCCAGGATCATGCCGGTCTTTGGTAAAGCGGCGGCTGATGTATCGCCTCGGCTGAGTCATCTGCACGTGACCGTCGACGACTGGAAAGGTACATGGGCGCACACCAGTGAAGACCCGATCATCCTGGTTGGGCTGACGCCCGGGCCTCACAAGGTTCTGCTCGAAGTCGCCGATCCGACGCACAGGGTCCTGACCAGCACGACGGTGAATTTTACCGTCCCGCCGAAGAAACCGTAGCGGTCAGGGCCGGGCTGCCGGCCCTGATGCTCAACCCTGCTTCAAGGCGCCGTCGAATGCCGGCGTCAGCCCCGACAACGCCAGCTTGCGAACGAAATCGCCGAGTCGCTGTTGCTTGTAGGCGTCCACGTCGAGGTCTCGGTAATCATAGAAACCCTGACCATCGCGCAAGCCATTGCGGCCGTTTTGCATGTTGTCGGCGATCACCTGTGGCGACTCGAAACGCGGTGCCAGCGCCCCGCTCAGATAACGCGAGGCATAGTAGAGAATATCGCCGCCGCCCCAGTCGATGAACTCCAACAGCCCGAGTACCGAGAAGCGCAAACCGAAACCGACGCGCACCGCGGTGTCGATATCCTCTGCGCTGGCCACACCCTCTTCCACCATCCGCGCAGCTTCGTTCATCGCCAGCGCCTGGATGCGCGGCACGATGTAGCCGGCCACCGGGTTGCACACCACGGGCACCTTGCCAATGCGCTTGAGCAATTGCAGCAGACGTTCGACCACCTGCGGGCAAGTCGTTGCACTGCGGCTGACTTCCACCAGCGGCATCAAGTAGGCCGGGTTCAACCAGTGCGCGTTCACAAAGCGCTGTGGCTGACTGACCATTTCGCTCAACTCGGTGACCAGAAAGGTCGAGGTCGTAGACGCGATGATGGTCGACGCCGGAACATGCTCGCTGACCCAGGCGAAGGTCTGCTGCTTGACCGCGATGACTTCCGGCACGGCTTCGAACACCAGGTCGCACAGGCGCAATGTCGCTGCGGCCCCGGACCGGCATTGCAACGTCAATCGGCAAAGCGCGATGTCCGCCTGCTCCGGTTGAAGCACGCCCAGGCGTACCAGCGTTTGCAGTTCCCCGCGGATACTGTTGCGTACACGCTCGAAGTAATCGTGACGCTCTGCCTCGGCGCGATCCTTGATATCGATGAGGGTGACCGGCAGGCCCGCATGAATGAACGCCAGGGCAATGCCCTCGCCCATCCGCCCGGCACCGACCACGCTGACATGAGGCAAGGGGGCGTTCATCAGTTAAAACCCTTGGTCAGCAGTTCGGTCATTTGCACCCGGTCAAGCTTAACCAGACCGAGATTTTCCAGGGTGCGGCCCTCGGCGTAGAGATCACGCTCGGCAACCACCGAGGCAATGCTCAGCAAGCCCTGCGCCACCGGGGTCGGCACACCGGCCCAGCGCCCCACGGACACCAGGAAAGACAGGCCCAGGCGAGTGTCCTCGAGCATGTAGCGGTGTTTCTGCAGGTCGATGTCTTCGCGCCAGTCGCCGCTGTCGGTCAACTTGCCGTGGGCGCCGCGACCGTACATCCACTCGTCGCCTTGGTGGGTGTTGTAGTGGTCGGCCAAGGGGAAATGCGGCGCGCCATAAGTCAGGGCTTCGCGTACGGCCATGCGTTCGGCGTCGAGCTGGTTGGTCACGCGGCGAATCGACGGTTGGGTGCCTTCGTTGTGAATGTCCCAGGCTTCGAAGTGCTCCAGAGGACCGGCGTTCATCATGATCAACGGCGGGTGGATGATGGGACCGGCGTTCATCAACGCGCCGCTGAGGGCGTCTTCGATCGGTTCCACGCTCGGGTAGGCCTCACGCAGTACCGCGAAGGCGTGCTCGGACAGATTGCTGGGGAATACGCCGGTCGGCAGGCGCGTGGCGTAGCCACTGATCACCAGGTCACTGGCGCCATGCTTGCGCACCAGGTACGGCAGCGTACCGGTTTCGGCGAAGGCGACTTTGCTCTGGTTGCCCAAATCGGCCATGGCCTTGGCAAACACGTAGCTGCCGAACGTGCCCGGTGGCAAAAACACCACCTGACCGTCGTGCAGGTGTGGCGCTACATGTTTGGCCAGGTCTTCGTGGGAGGTCGACGGCAGCGGAATAATCACCAGTTGCGCATCGCCCAGGGCTTCGGCCAGATCATCGGTCAGCGACAGCTTGTCGCCCTGCTTTCCCACGGATAACTGGCGAGTGCTCCGATAGTCCTTGATGGTCAGGCTGCCAATGTCCTGCAATTCCTTGAGCGCGGCGCTGTCACGACGCCACAGGCGGGTTTGATGTCCCTTTTCAGCCATTTCAACAGCAGCGGCGTAACAGCCATGTCCACCACCCAGCACCGTAATATTCATCGAGTCACTCCTCTTGTAAGTGACTCGATGCTATCGAGCCGGGCTGCCGCGCACTTACCCGATTGCGCAGCCGCGTTACGGATTGCGCAGAAGTCTCAATGCTTGCATCGCCGCAGGGTGTCCGACGGCAAGCAGCCGTAGCGATGCCGATAGGCCGTGGAAAAGTGCCCGAAACTGTTGATGCCGTGGCGCAACAGGATATCGGTGACGGTTTCACCGTCCCGGCCCTGCTTCAGCGATTCATGGATCACCGCCAGGCGCCGGTCACGGATGTACTCCACCGGCGCCTGCTGGAGAAACTGCCTGAAGCCGTTTTGCAAGGTGCGCACCGAAACGCCACACAGCTCGCTCAGGGTGGCCAGGCTGATCGGTGCGTCGAGGTGCGCCTCGATGTAGTCCCGGGCCTTCTTCACGTGATGCGGCAGCGGCGCACGCTTGTCGAGCAAAAGGTCCGCGGAGTAGTTGTGCGGTAACTGTGTCAGCAGCAATTGCATCAGGTATTCGGACAGCCCGCTGGCGAGGCGCGAACCGTCCACGCCATCGCCGTAGAGCCGGCAGATGTAGTCCAGCGTGTGGTAGAGACTGACAACGCCGGCGCCCAGCGGGTCGACGCTGACATCGAAGATCACCGACTGCCGCAGGCTGCGGCCGAGCAAGCGTTGCAGTTGGGTCTCCAGGGCATCCCGGTCGATGCGCAGGATCAGGTTGCGGCATTGCCCATCGGTGACGATGCGGCTTTGCGCGAACGGCGAGGACACGCTCAGGTAGCCCGACTGCATCGCCGCGCTGCGCCGGCCGTGGGCCACTTCGCAATGGCCCTGCAAGGTAATGCGAAACAGGTATTGATCGGCAACGTCGCCGATGGTGATTTCCACCGGCGCGCCATAGCGCAAGTCGAGCAGCGCCGAATCACCGAAGAACACGCCGTTGAGCCGGGTCTGGATCGGCGCGTCACGCAGCACGTTGAAACTGTGCGGGCACAGGTAGTGGCTGACCTTGTCCTTGATCTCACGGTAATCGGCCGAGCTGAGCAGGCTGTGCCGTTCCAGCAGGTGTACGTCATTCAACATCGAGGATCCTCCTGACCTGGAGCGCCAAGGCCCCGCTCCCGTCGAAAGGAGCGAGGCCGAGGCGCCGATCATGGACTATGACCGATCACGCGTGAGCCGGATATTCCCGGGCATAGCTTTCACGGAATCGACGGCAACCACGCCACAGCAGAAGCACGGTCAACGCCGACGCGCCGGCGATGACCAAGGACATCGACGAACCCACCGCCGCCGGCGAACCGAAGTAGCGGTCGGTCAACAGAGCCACCAGCGTAGTGCCCAAACCCAACCCCAACAGATTGCTGATCAGCAGGAAAACTGCCGAGACCTGTGCCCGCACCTGATTCGGCGCGAGGATCTGCATGGCCGCCGTGGACGCCGGCATCGGGAACGAGGCAAAAAACATCGCCGGCACCAACAGCGCGACCGACAGCCACAGTTGATCGACTTGCGGGAACAGCACGGCCGGTACCGCCATGCCGAGGGCGCCGATGACGCCGGTGCGCATGGCGGCGTCCTGGTGCCCCTTCTTGGCCAGATAGTCGGTGAGCCATCCACCGAACAGCACGCCGGCGGTGTTGGCCAGCAACAGCACGGTGCCGAGCATGTAGCCCGCCTCCATGGGCGACAGACCGAACTTGCGGATGTACAACGCCGGGCTCCAGCTCATCATGCAGAACAGCACCATGGCGTAGAACGAAAAGCCCAGGTAATGGCAGGTGAACGTTGCACGGTGGCGCCCGAGGAAACGCAAGCCATCGCTCAGCGCGACCTTCTTTGCCCGCCCCTGCGCATCGACCTGCAGGCCTTTGCGCGCCGGGTCGCGCACGGTGAGCCAGATCAGCAGGCCGACCAGGATGCCGGGCAGACCGACAATGAAGAACGCCAACTGCCAGGCTTTCATCGCGCCGAGAAAGGCCACTTCGATGGTGTTCATGTCCTTGAGCATCGCGATCACATAGCCGCCGACCAGGAAGGCCAGGCCGCCACCAACGAACGAGCCGATCGAGTAGATACCCACTGCGCGGCCGAGCTTCTCCTTGGGGAACATGTCGCTGAACATCGAGTATGCCGAAGGCGATAGCGCAGCTTCGCCGACACCCACGCCGATACGCGCGAGAAACATGTGCAGAAAATTCTTGCTCAGGCCGCAGGCGGCCGTCGCCAGGCTCCAGAACACCACGCCAATGGCGATGATTTTCGGCCGGGAGAAGCGGTCAGCCAGATAAGCAATGGGCATGCCCATGAACGCGTAGAACAATGAAAACGCCAACCCGTGCAGCAAGCTGAACTGGGTGTCGCTGATTTGCAGATCGGCTTTGATCGGTTCGATCATCAACGCCAGGATCTGCCGATCCACAAATGAAAAGATGTAGGCGATCATGCACAAGCCGACCACGTACCACTCGTAAAGGTAAGTCTTCTTCTGCTGCAGGACCGCGTTATCGACCTGGATATTCACTAGTGTTTGCTCCTTTTGGAATCCGCTCATGCGCGCAGCGCACCGGGTGACGCTGCACGGCGCAGCGACTGGGAAGTTGCGGGGCAGATGTAAAGGATGAGGGGTTCGATCATGGTCAGGCCTCTTATTGTTATAGGGTCAATCTCTGGGTGAACCGGGTTTACCAGAACTTCCAGGTGTAGGTCGTGGCGACACGGAATTCGTTGTAGTCGTAACCGTACTTCTGCTTCACATCGATGTTACGCAAATCCAGTGCCAGGCCTTGCAGCGCGCCGCTCTGCACCACGTAGTTGAGTCCCAGGAAACGCTCGCTTTCTTCGTTGTCGCTGAGGTTGCCACCACGGTCCCAGTTGGTGCCCTTGGTGTAGCGAGTGAAGAACTTCAAGCCCGGCATGCCCATTCCGGCAAAGTCATAGCTGTAGCGCGCCGACCAGGACTTTTCGTCCGGGCGCACAAAGCCCAGAGATGACCAGTGCACGAGGTAGGGTTGCGGGATATAGCCGTTCATCGTCGGGAACACGCTGTCACCGAGCATGCGCTGGTAACTGACGCCAAACATGTGCGCGCCCTTGAGCAAACTGAACAGTGCACCATAGGAACGGTTGTCGATTTCACCGTTCAGCGCACTGCCATCTTCATTGTTATTGAAGTAGCGCAAGTCGGTTTTCAGTTTGTAGCCGTTGCCCAGATCAGCCATATGCATCAGGCCGAAATAGTGCTGCTGATAAATATCGTGCAACACGCCATAGAAGTAACTGGCTTGCAGGTTTTTGCTGATGTCGTAAGTGGCGCCGCCGAAATCCAGGCCGTCACTGTCGAGGTTATCGGTGGAGCCGTACTTGTACAGTTTCTCGTGGTTGGATGACTCACGTGTCACCGCAGACCAGAAACGGCCTCCGGTCAGCGTCAACTTGTCGATTTCCCTGGACTCAACCACGGCCCCTTGATAGATGGTGTCCAACTGCCGACTGGGGTCATCGAACGCCACCGGCAATTGCGGGCGAAGATCCCCCACCTTCAACTCGGTCTTGCTGTAGCGCATTTTCAAGGTTGCACCGGCGCGACTGTAGTCATCGGCCGTCTGCTGGTCGCTCACACTGTAGGGCAGCGAACCGTCGTTGCCAGACGAATCCAGGCGCAGGGCGTATTGCGCATCCACATCGAGGCCGATGGCCAGCGCCGTGTCGGTGTAACCGGAAGTGAATTGCGCATCGAAGCCCTGCGACCAACTGTGCACTTCGGAATCCGCGGCATTGTGATTGGTGTAGTTACGGTGCAAGTAGAAGTTACGGGTATCCACTTTGAAATGACTGTCATCAATGACATCGGCCTGTGCCGCCAAAGGCGCACAGATCATCCCCAGCACGCCGGCCATACCGAGCCCGCGGCAAGATTGCTTTACCTGATGCATCTAACATCTCCACATCTGTATGTGCTCGGGGCACTGTATTTATAGGAGCAGTGTCAAACTAAAAGTCGCCAGAAGCAGTTACCGGCAGATGCCTGTCACATACCGGCGGTTTGCAGGGGAGATGTACGGGACGTTTGAATCGAGCATTGCCAGGCCTCTTGTTGTTATGGGTAAAACGCCAGGCGGACTCAGGGAAAGGTCCGCTGCGACGACACGCCTCTTGTCTGTGCAAGGTAAGTCAGTCATCACCGCAGCGGTATTAAGACGAACAGCATCCGAAGGGGGGAAATCTCCAACCCGGGTAAAGATTTCCCTTACAAAAACAGCCGCAGATCCTGCGCACGATTGGATTGCGGCTGTTTAATGAAGAGCTGGATCAGGCCGTGAAACCACCGTCCGCGACGATGTCTGCGCCAGTGACGAAGGAGGCTTCAGGCCCTGCGAGGAACGCGACAACACTGGCAATTTCGTGGGATTGACCGTAGCGCCCCACCGCGATGCCTGGTTTCACGATGTCGCTCACCGGGCCGCCATCCGGGTTCATGTCGGTGTCTGTCGGGCCTGGGTGAACGGTGTTGACCGTGATGCCTTTAGGTCCCAGATCACGCACGAGGCTGCGATTGAAACCGGTGATGGCGCCTTTGGTCAGGGTGTAGAGGGACGCCGTAGGGAACGCGGCATAACGGGTCATGGAAGAGCCGATGTGGATAATCCGGCCGCCGTCTTTCATGTAGCGAACTGCTTCCTGAGTGGCGATAAAAACGCCAGTGACATTGACGGCGATCATGCGCTGGTAGGTTTCAAACTCGATGTCCTCGATCGGACCACCGAGCGCAAGGCCGGCGTTGTTCACCAGAATGTCGATACCACCCAATGCTTCTACGGTTTGCGCAACGGCTGCACGCACGGCAGCGGGCTCGCCGGCATCAGCGAAAATGGCAATGGCGCGTCCACCGTCAGCGTTAATGGCCTTTACGACTTCTTCAGCCTTGGCAGGCGAGGCACTGTAGGTTAGCGCAACCCGTGCGCCGTCAGCGGCAAGACGCTTGGCAATCGCAGCGCCAATCGAACGGGAACCACCGGTCACCAAGGCGACTTTTCCAGCAAGCGGGAGTGTTTGGGTCGTCATGAACATTTCACTCTTGAGTTAGGGTGAAATCATCATGGCTTGCTGAAAATGAATTGATTAGCGTGCAATGATTAGCATCATTTTCAAGTATTAGTATCAGGTGACCCATGGAAACCCTGGCCAATCTCGAATGTTTCGTCCGTAGTGCAGAGTCCGGCAGCTTCTCCGCTACCGCGCGCCAACTCGCGCTGACCCCCGCCGCCGTCAGTCGCAATGTGGCGATGCTCGAGCGAAACATCGGTGTGAGATTGTTTCATCGTTCGACACGCAAGCTGACGCTGACCGAAGCCGGAGAGCATTTTCTGACAAGCATTGGCGGCAACCTGGACGCGTTGCAAAACGCCATCAGCTCGATTGCCGCGGACCACGGTGAGCCCGCCGGGCTGTTGAAAGTGAGCATGCCCCCCACCTTTGGCATCAGCCACGTTCTGCCACTGCTACCAGAGTTTTTGGCCCGGTATCCGTTGGTTCGCCCGGAATGGCATTTCGAGAACAGGCAGGTAGACCTGATCGCCGAGGGGTTTGACGTGGCCATTGGTGCAGGCTTTGAACTGGCTCAAGGCGTCATCTCGCGCCGACTTTCTGCGGCTCATGTCATCGCGGTTGCATCACCGCAATACATGCATGGAAAAACCTCACCTCCCCATCCAGGCGCACTCGAAGACTTGAATGGAATCGTAATGCGCTCCGGCCGCACCGGTCGTGTCAGGCATTGGACCCTGCGCGACAAGCAAGGCGCAGAAATGACCGCCCGTCTCAAGGAGACCATTGTCGTCAACGACCCGGCGGCGATGCGCGAGGCCGCATTGCTGGGGTTGGGCGTCTGCTTCCTCGCAGTCCCGGATGTGCTGAGCTGGATCGAGCGCGGCGACCTGGTGCGACTGCTACCGGATTGGTACGCCGACGCGGGAACCATTTCGATGTACTTCGCCACTCGCGCCCTGATGCCAGCCAAGACAAGAGTGTTCATCGACTTCGTCAGTGAGGTGTTCGAACAGCGACAGCTGGCGCGAATGTTTTCAGCAAGCGAGGGCTGAATGTAAAAAGCCGATGCTGCTGTAGGAGCGAGCCTGCTCGCGATGGGCATCAACGAAGACGTGCCTCGTCTGGAAGATCGCGAGGATTTGGGAACATCTGGCAGAGATGGGCTGGCAGCCAGGCAGCCATCGCGGGCAAGCCATGCTCCTACAGGTTTTGGGGCTGGCGGAAGATTTTGTGCTCGGCTCCCAAGCCTTGTGAGAGCGGGCTCGCTCCTGGCGGCGTTCCGACGAAAGAAGGGTATCAGTCACAGAAGTGCTGAATGTGCCGGCGCGCTGGCAAGCCAGCTCCCACAGTGGATCCCGGTGTGATCGGGATTTTCGACCACAGTAGATCCCCTGTGGGAGCGGGCTTGCCCGCGATGGTCGTCAACGATGACGCGCTCTGCCTGAATGAACGCGCTGTCTTCAGGCCCATCGCCAGCAGGCTGGCTCCTACACGGATTGGTGCAGCAGACCTGTCAGTTGGACAAAGCCGTCATATTGGCCCGCGCTGCATGGAGTTTTTTGTAGCTGTCGATCAGCCGCTGGTGCCGGTCGAGGCCTTCGAGTTTCATGCTCGTCGGCGTCAAGCCATAGAAGCGCACGGTGCTCTCCACCGAACCGATGGCTGCGTCCATCCGCTCGTTGCCGAACATGCGGCGGAAGTTGGCTTCGTAGTCTTCCAGTTCCAGGTCTTCGTCCAGCTTCATCTCCAGCACCACGTTCACGGCCTGGTAGAACAAGCCGCGCTCGACCGTGTTGTCGTTGTATTGCAGGAACATTTCCACCGCTTCTTTCGCTTCTTCGTATTTCTGCAGAGCGAGATAAATCAGCAGTTTCAACTCCAGAATCGTCAACTGGCCCCAGGCGGTATTGTCGTCGAATTCGATACCGATCAGCGTGGTGATATCGGTGTAGTCATCCAGCTCGCTGTCTTCCAGTCGCTTGACCAGTGATTTCAGGCCGGCCTTGTCGAGGCTGTGCAGGTTCAGAATGTCGGCACGGAAGAACAGGGCTTTGTTGGTGTTGTCCCAAATCAGATCGTCGAGCGGATAAATTTCCGAATAGTCCGGCACCAGAATGCGGCAGGCCACTGCACCGATGTGCTCATACACCGCCATATACGCTTGCTTGCCCATGTTTTCGAGAATGCCGAACAGTGTTGCGGCCTCCTCGGCATTGGAGTTTTCACCCTGGCCCGAGAAGTCCCACTCCACAAATTCGTAGTCCGACTGGGCACTAAAGAAACGCCACGACACCACACCGCTGGAATCGATGAAGTGCTCGACAAAGTTGTTCGGCTCAGTCACCGCATGGCCTTCAAACGTCGGCTGGGGCAAATCGTTCAGGCCTTCGAAGCTGCGGCCCTGCAGCAGTTCCGTCAGGCTGCGTTCCAGCGCCACTTCCAGGCTCGGGTGCGCGCCGAACGAGGCGAACACGCCGCCGGTGCGCGGGTTCATCAAGGTGACGCACATCACCGGGAATTCGCCACCCAGTGACGCATCCTTCACCAGCACCGGGAAGCCCTGCTCTTCCAGCGCCTGAATGCCAGCGAGGATCCCCGGGTACTTCGCCAACACCTCGGCCGGTACATCGGGCAGAGCAAATTCGCCTTCGATGATTTCGCGTTTCACCGCGCGCTCGAAGATTTCCGACAGGCACTGCACCTGCGCTTCGGCCAGGGTATTGCCGGCACTCATGCCGTTGCTCAGGTACAGGTTTTCGATCAGGTTGGACGGGAAATACACCACTTCGCCGTCCGACTGGCGCACAAACGGCAGCGAAACGATGCCGCGTTCTTCATTGCCCGAGTTGGTGTCGTACAGGTGCGAGCCACGCAACTCGCCATCGCGGTTGTAGATCTTCAGGCAATAATCGTCGAGGATTTCGCTCGGCAGTTCATCTTTAGGGCCAGGCTGGAACCAGCGCTCGTCCGGGTAATGCACAAACGCCGCGTTGGCCAGTTCCTCCCCCCAGAACTGATCGTTGTAGAAGAAATTGCAGTTCAAGCGTTCGATGAATTCGCCCAACGCCGACGCCAATGCGCCTTCCTTGGTCGCGCCCTTGCCGTTGGTAAAACACATCGGCGAGTGCGCATCGCGGATATGCAACGACCACACATTGGGCACGATATTGCGCCACGAAGCGATTTCAATCTTCATGCCAAGGCCGG
>NZ_RCNW01000175.1:0-6135 GCF_004307605.1 Pseudomonas sp. Sample_24 | reverse complement strand
GCATCAGCGACTACGACATCAACCTGCCGCAAGTGCTGAACAACGAACTGCGCAAGATCCTCGTCGGCGGCGACAAAGCGGCAGGCGGCCTGCAGATTCCGGTGGTTGAAGTACCCGCAGGCCAGGCCCGGGACACGGTCACCCTGTTCCTCTCCGGTGACGGTGGCTGGCGCGATCTGGACCGCGATGTCGCCGGCGAAATGGCCAAGATCGGTTACCCGGTGGTCGGCATCGACACCTTGCGTTACTACTGGCAGCACAAGAGTCCGGAACAGAGCGCCCTGGACCTGGCAGAACTGATGCAGCACTACCGGCAGAAATGGGGCACCAAGCGCTTCATTCTCACCGGTTACTCGTTCGGTGCCGACGTGCTGCCAGCGATCTACAACCGCCTGGCCGAATCGGAACAGAATCGCGTCGACGCAATCATCCTGCTGGCTTTCGCCCGTACCGGCAGCTTCGAAATCGAAGTCGAAGGCTGGCTCGGCAACGCCGGCAAGGAAGCCGCCACCGGCCCGGAAATGGCCAGGTTGCCAGCCGCTAAAGTGGTGTGCATCTACGGTGAAGAAGAAGTCGATGAAAGTGGCTGCACCGACAAGAGCGCCGTGGGCGAAGTCATCAAACTGCCAGGCGGCCACCATTTCGACGAGAACTACCCGGCACTGGCCCAGCGCCTGGTGGGGGTGATCAAGAAGCGCCAGGCGCAGGAAACCGAGGCTCAGGAGTGATCTGAGCAGCGTTTGCAAAAAAGCCCCCGCAGCGTTTCGGTTACGGGGGCTTTTTCATGACCGTTACTTGAACTCGACACAAATCCCTGTGGGAGCAGGCTTGCCGCGATAAGGGCATAACGTCCGACATCTCTGTCGACTGACACGCTGCCATCGCGGGCAAGCCCGCTCCCACAGGGTTTATCGCTGCCTTTGGATACGTCATAAAAAGCCCCCGCTGCCGCAAGGCAAGGGGGGCTTTTTGATCTTGCAGTCTTACATCTCCACCTGTGTCCCCAACTCAATCACCCGGTTCAACGGCAGATTGAAGAAGCGCAGGTTGCCGTTGGCGTTCTGCAACATGAAGGCGAACAGTGCCTCGCGCCAGCGGGCCATGCCTTCGAGCTTGGAAGCGATGACGGTTTCGCGGCTGAGGAAGTAGGTGGTGCGCATAGGGCTGAAGTCCAGTTCATCGAGATGACACAGTTTCAGCGCCTTCGGCACGTCCGGCTCATCGGTGAAGCCAAAATGCAGGATTACCCGGAAGAAACCCTCGCCGTAGGAATCGACTTCGAAGCGCCGGCTCGGCGGCACTCGCGGGATGTCTTCGTACACCACCGTCAACAGCACCACTTGCTCGTGCAGCACCTGATTATGCAGAAGGTTGTGCAACAGAGCGTGAGGCACGGCGTCCGGCCGGGCGGTGAGGAACACAGCGGTACCCTGGACCCGATGCGGGGGCTGCACGGCGATACTGCTGATGAAGATCGGCAACGGCAATCCACCTTCATCAATGCGATCGACCAGCAACTGCTTGCCGCGCTTCCAAGTGGTCATGAGGACAAACAATGCGAGACCGGCAATCACGGGGAATGCCCCGCCCTGCACGATTTTCGGTACGTTGGCAGCGAAGTAAAGACCGTCCACCAACAGGAAACCAAGCAAGATCGGCACCGCAAGGATCGGCGGCCACTTCCACAGCAGCAGGATCACCGCCGACACCAGAATAGTGGTCATCAGCATGGTGCCCGTCACCGCCACACCGTAGGCGGAAGCCAGGGCGCCGGAGGATTCGAAACCTATCACCAGCAAAATCACGCCGACCATCAGCGCCCAGTTCACCGCACCAATGTAGATCTGGCCCTGTTCAGCGCTCGAGGTGTGCCGGATATGCATGCGCGGGATGTAGCCGAGCTGGATCGCCTGACGGGTCAAGGAGAACGCACCGGAAATCACCGCTTGCGAGGCAATCACCGTGGCCAGGGTCGACAGGCCTACCAGTGGGATCAACGCCCAACTTGGCGCCAGCAAGTAGAACGGGTTGCGAGCGGCTTCCGGGTCACCCAGCAGCAAGGCGCCTTGGCCGAAATAGTTGAGCACCAACGCCGGCAGCACGAGGATGAACCAGGCGCGGGCAATCGGCTTGCGACCGAAGTGGCCCATGTCCGCGTAGAGCGCTTCGGCACCGGTCAATGCCAGCACCACGGCGCCGAGAATCGCCACGCCCATGCCCGGATGCACGATGAAGAAACGCACACCCCAAACCGGGTTCATCGCTTGCAGGACTTCCGGGTGCTGAACGATGCCGTAGACACCGAGCGCTCCCAGCACCAGGAACCAGGTGACCATGATCGGCCCGAACAGGATGCCGATCCGTGCGGTGCCGTGACTCTGAATCAGGAACAGCGCCACCAACACGATCAACGACAACGGCACCACCCAATGGTCGATCCCCTCGAATGCCAACCCCAGGCCTTCGATTGCCGACAATACGGAAATGGCCGGGGTGATCATGCTGTCGCCATAGAACAATGCAGCACCGATCAGCCCGCATACCACCAGAAGGCCACGCAGCTTGGCATGCCCTGACGCCGCTCGCCGTGCCAGCGCGGTCAGGGCCATGATCCCGCCTTCGCCCTGGTTGTCGGCGCGCAGGACAAACATCATGTACTTGATCGACACGACCCAGATCAGTGACCAGAAAATCAGCGCCAGAATGCCTAACACGCCATCGTGATTGACCGGCACACCATACGCGCCGGAGAACACTTCTTTGAGGGTGTACAACGGACTGGTGCCGATATCGCCATAAACCACCCCGACTGCCGCAACCAGCATGCCGATCGGTTTGGCCGCCGAATGCCCGGTCGCTCCTGCCTGACTACTTGCGTGCCCCATCCACCACTCCTGATTACCAAAACCCGGCTTCTTGAATGAAGCACTTTTCTGCAGCATGCGCTTTTTTACTTTACGTTACAGACGTTTTGTTGACTGTAAAAAATCCGTAAAGCCCAACCGCGCGAAGCATAGCGCAGCACTCGTCGTATTTCCCCGCATAAAGCTGGTCAAGTGAACGTCTCACCGCTAGAATTGCGCACTTTTTGATCAGAGGCGCAGTTCAAGCGCCCGTCCGTCGGTTTTGCCCAGCCCGGCAAGCGGCGTCACAAAACACCGAGGTTAGACATGTCCACCACTCCTGCGCCGGCCAATCCAAAGGTTGGCTTCGTATCCCTGGGTTGCCCCAAAGCACTGGTCGACTCCGAGCGCATCCTTACCCAGCTGCGCATGGAAGGCTATGACGTCGTGTCCACCTATCAGGACGCCGATGTCGTGGTGGTCAACACCTGCGGCTTCATTGATTCGGCCAAGGCAGAGTCTCTGGAAGTGATCGGCGAAGCGATCAAGGAAAACGGCAAGGTCATCGTCACCGGCTGCATGGGCGTCGAAGAAGGCAACATCCGCGACGTGCACCCGAGCGTGCTGGCCGTGACCGGTCCGCAGCAGTACGAGCAAGTGGTCAACGCCGTGCACGAAGTCGTGCCGCCGCGTCAGGATCACAACCCGCTGATCGACCTGGTGCCGCCGCAAGGGATCAAACTGACCCCACGCCACTACGCCTACCTGAAGATCTCCGAAGGCTGCAACCACAGCTGCAGCTTCTGCATCATCCCGTCGATGCGCGGCAAATTGGTCAGCCGTCCGGTCGGTGATGTCCTTGACGAGGCCCAGCGCCTGGTCAAGTCGGGCGTCAAAGAGCTGTTGGTGATCTCGCAAGACACCAGCGCCTATGGCGTCGACGTGAAATACCGCACCGGTTTCTGGAACGGCGCGCCGGTGAAAACCCGCATGACCGAACTCTGCGAAGCCCTGAGCACCCTCGGCGTCTGGGTTCGCCTGCACTACGTTTATCCGTACCCGCACGTTGACGAACTGATCCCGCTGATGGCCGCCGGCAAGATCCTGCCGTACCTGGACATCCCGTTCCAGCACGCCAGCCCGAAAGTGTTGAAGGCGATGAAACGCCCGGCGTTCGAAGACAAGACCCTGGCGCGGATCAAGAACTGGCGCGAAATCTGCCCTGATCTGATCATCCGTTCGACCTTCATCGTCGGTTTCCCGGGCGAGACTGAAGAAGACTTCCAGTACCTGCTGAACTGGCTGACCGAAGCCCAGCTCGATCGCGTCGGTTGCTTCCAGTACTCGCCGGTCGACGGCGCGCCGGCCAACGACCTGGACCTGGAAGTGGTTCCAGATGACGTCAAGCAGGATCGTTGGGAGCGCTTCATGGCGCACCAGCAGGCGATCAGCTCGGCCCGCCTGCAAATGCGCATCGGCCGTGAAATCGAAGTGCTGGTCGATGAAGTCGACGAGCAAGGCGCGGTCGGCCGTTGCTTCTTCGATGCTCCGGAAATCGACGGAAACGTATTCATCGACAATGGCAGCAACCTGAAGCCGGGCGATAAAGTCTGGTGCAAGGTGACCGACGCCGACGAATACGATCTGTGGGCTGAACAGATCTAAACGCAAAAATTATGCAAAGCCCCGCTCTCTTGACGAGATGCGGGGCTTTTTTACGGCTATCGTTTGGTGAAGAACGGAATCTCACTTTTTACAGTCGGTAGCTAAAAGAAGGAGCAGGCGGGCATGCGCCAACATTCGGTCATCCACACACCGAAACAGAGTGACTATGAAGAACTGACCCGGGTCTGGGAGGACTCGGTCCGCGCCACCCATGACTTTCTGCCAGACAGTTACATCAATCTGTTGAAGAATCTGGTGCTGACCCGCTACCTCGATGCCGTCATGCTGATCTGCACCAAGGACGCCAACCAGCGCATTACCGGATTCGCCGGGGTCGCGGCGGGCAAGGTCGAAATGCTCTTTATTGACCCGCAACACCGCGGTCAGGGCCTGGGCAAGAAATTGCTGCGTTATGCCCTGGAAAACCTCAATGCCGATCAACTGGACGTGAACGAACAGAACCCGCAAGCCCTGGGGTTTTACTTCAAGCAAGGGTTTGAGGTGATCGGCCGCTCGGAAGTCGATGGCATGGGACAGCCCTATCCGTTGTTGCATATGCGCATGCGCCAGGTCCAGCAACGCTCACAACATGGCTGACACACCAGATTAACCCTGTGGGGCTTGCCAGCGATGCGGACGCTGCGGTCAATCCAGATACACCGAGGTGATGCAATCGCTGGCAAGCCAGCGCCCACAGGAATTGCGACCGACCTCAAATGGAACCGGGCTTAACCGGCGCCAGGCAGGTACAATGCCCACCCCTTTTTTGTTACGGCCCTGTCATGACTGACCCGATTCGTCTCTCCAAACGCCTCATCGAACTCGTCGGCTGCTCCCGTCGGGAGGCTGAGCTGTTCATCGAAGGCGGCTGGGTCACCGTCGACGGCGAAGTCATCGACGAGCCGCAGTTCAAAGTCGGCGCACAAAAAGTCGAGCTGGACCCAGAAGCCAAGGCCACTGCCCCGGAACCGGTAACCATTCTGTTCAACGTGCCCGCCGGCATGGACGCGGACACCGCCATGGCGACCATCAGCGCCGAGACGCTGAGCGAAGAACACCGTTACGGCAAACGTCCGCTCAAGGGCCACTTCCAGCGCCTGACCGCCAGCACTGACCTGCAGGCGAACGCCAGCGGCTTGCTGGTGTTCACCCAGGACTGGAAGATCCTGCGCAAACTCACCGCCGACTCCAACAAGATCGAGCAGGAATACGTGGTCGAAGTCGAAGGCGACATGGTCGAGCACGGTCTCAATCGCTTGCAACACGGCCTGACCTACAAAGGCAAGGAATTGCCGCCGGTCAAGGCCAGCTGGCAGAACGAAAACCGCCTGCGCTTTGCCATGAAAAACCCGCAACCGGGTGTTATCGCCCTGTTCTGCCAGGCCGTCGGTCTGAAGATCGTGGGTATCCGCCGCATCCGCATCGGTGGCGTATCCATCGGTAAAGTGCCGTTGGGACAATGGCGCTACCTGTCTGGCAAAGAGAAGTTCTAAGGCTTTTCACGCCGTCACACATTTCGGCGTCGCGCCTGGTTGCGACGCCCACAGTTGAAAATCGGGACTGCCCACATGATTCATAACGACGTACTGCGCAGCGTGCGCTACATGCTCGACATCAGCGACAAGAA
>NZ_RCNW01000066.1:0-6292 GCF_004307605.1 Pseudomonas sp. Sample_24 | reverse complement strand
GCAAGGTTTGCAGCCATTGTTCACGGCTGATGCGGTACAACACGTGATGACGCAGGGGATGATCGACGGCAAGCTTGGGGTGATCGAAGTCATCGGCCGGATCGTGATGCATGCCAATCGCCTGCATGACTTTCTGCGACGGCAGATTACTGTCAGCGGTAAAGGACACGACTTCGCTCAGCAGCAAGCGGTCAAACCCGCAGCGCAGAGCGGTCCACGCCGCTTCGCTGGCGTAGCCAAGGCCCCAGTGCTCGCGAGCCAGGCGCCAACCGATTTCGATGGCCGGGGTAAACGGTGCCTCGAAGCCGACCACGCCCAGCCCGGTGAAACCGATGAATTGCCCGGTATCCTTGCGCTCCAGTGCCCACAGGCCAAAACCGTGCTCGGCGAAATGGCCACGGACTCGCCCGATCAATTCAGCACTTTCCAGTCGGCTCAAGGGCGCTGGAAAATAACGCATGACTTGCGGATCAGCGCACATCGCGGCAAATTCCGGCAAATCGTCATCACGCCATTGGCGCATCAGCAATCGCGCGCTTGCCAGTTCAAGTATCGGCTCCATCGTGCCCTCCCCCCATTTCCATGCCGCCAGTCTACAACGCTGGTAGGATCCGTCTCTCATTCCCGATTGAAATCATCATGCCGTTGCCGTTGATCTACCACGAAGACTACAGCCCCGAGTTTCCGGAGGATCACCGCTTCCCGATGGACAAGTTTCGCCTGCTGCGCGATCACCTGGTGGACATCGGCCTGACCCGCGACGCCGATCTGCTGCGCCCACAACTGTGCCCGCCAGAGATTCTCGCCCTCGCCCATGACCCTTCGTATATCGAACGCTACATGAGTGGCGAGTTGTCCCGTGAAGATCAACGGCGCCTTGGCCTTCCCTGGAGCGAAGCGCTGGCGCGACGCACGGTGCGGGCGGTCGGCGGTTCGCTGCTGGCGGCCGAGCAAGCGCTGGAACATGGGCTGGCCTGCCACCTCGCCGGCGGCACTCACCACGCGCATTACGATTACCCGGCGGGTTTCTGCATCTTCAACGACCTGGCGGTGATCAGCCACTACCTGCTGGAGAGCGGGCGTGTGAATCGGGTGCTGATTTTCGATTGCGACGTGCATCAGGGCGATGGGACTGCTCGGATTCTGCACAACACTCCAGAGGCGATCACCGTTTCCCTGCACTGCGAGAAGAATTTTCCTGCACGCAAGGCTGAAAGCGATTGGGACATTCCGCTGCCCAATGGCATGGGCGATGCCGATTACCTGAAGGTGGTGGACGATGCACTCAACTACCTGTTGCCGCTGTATCAACCCGACCTGGTGCTGTACGACGCCGGGGTCGATGTGCACAAGGATGACGCCCTCGGTTATCTGAAACTGACGGATGAAGGTGTCGCCGCCCGCGATGAAAGTGTGATGCGCCATTGCCTGGGCCGGGATATTCCGGTGGTCGGCGTGATCGGCGGCGGCTACAGCAAGGACCGGCACGCCCTGGCCCGACGTCACGGCATCCTCCATCACAGTGCGCAACGCGTCTGGCAGTCATCAGGTTGTCACTGACCTGTGGATGCTTTACCCACAATGCCTGTGGAACCGCCTGTGGATAACCTGAGTGAAAGGGACTACAGGCCATGCTGGGCATGGGCTACAGACCACTGATCACTTTTTGACCACCTCTTTTGAGGAACGCCACAATCCCTGTAGGAGCGAGCCTGCTCGCGATAAGGCCGGCACTTTCAACATCTTCGTCAACTGACAGATCGCCATCGCGAGCAGGCTCGCTCCTACAGGGGGCGGGGCTGCTAGAATGCCCGCCTTCATTCCGTCAGACCGCAGCGCTCTCCATGACTCGATCCTCGACCTCTTCCTCTTACCAAGTCGCCATCATCGGCGGCGGCCCTGCCGGGCTGATGGCGGCCGAAGTGTTGAGCCAGGCCGGGGTCAAGGTCGACCTGTACGACGGCATGCCCTCGGTAGGCAGGAAATTTCTGCTGGCCGGTGTCGGTGGCATGAACATCACTCACTCCGAAGCCTACCCGGCGTTCCTCTCACGCTATGCCGAGCGCGCACCGCACATTGCGCCGTTGCTGCGTGGCTTTGGCGCTGATCAGCTATGCCAGTGGATTCATGAACTGGGCATCGACACCTTCGTCGGCAGCTCCGGCCGCGTGTTCCCCACCGACATGAAAGCCGCGCCGCTGTTGCGCGCCTGGCTCAAACGCCTGCGCGACAGTGGTGTGGTTATCCACACCCGTCACCGCTGGCTCGGCTGGAATGCCGACGGCAGCCTGAACGTTTCCAGCCCCGATGGCGATAAAAGCCTGACACCCGATGCGACCCTGCTCGCCCTCGGCGGCGGCAGTTGGTCGCGCCTCGGTTCGGATGGCGCGTGGATGCTGGCGCTGGAGCAGCACGGTGTCGGACTGGCGCCCTTACAACCGAGCAATTGCGGCTTCGAGGTGCAGGCCTGGAGCGCGTTGATGGTCAGCAAATTCGCCGGCACCCCGCTGAAAAACATCGCTATCGGCCTCAACGACGACGTGCCACGGCTAGGCGAATGTGTGATTACCGCCACCGGCATCGAGGGCAGCTTGATCTACGCCCTGTCGGCGCCGATTCGCGAGGCGATCAACTTGCACGGTTCGGCAACCATCCACATCGATCTGTTGCCCGGCCGGCCTGTGGATAAAGTTCAGGCAGCCCTGAGCAAACCCCGTGGCTCGCGGTCGATGGCCAAGCATCTGCACAGTCAGTTGGGCATCGACGGGGTGAAAGCGGCGCTATTGCGAGAACTGACCACCGCCGAAACCTTCGCCAATCCAGCCCTGCTGGCCAAAGCCATCAAGGCATTGCCGCTGACACTGGTGAAAACGCGGCCATTGGACGAAGCCATCAGCAGTGCCGGTGGTGTGTTGTTCGAAGCGATGGATGAGCGCTTGATGCTCAAGCAAATGCCTGGGGTGTTTTGCGCCGGAGAGATGCTGGACTGGGAAGCGCCGACGGGCGGCTATCTGCTCACCGCGTGTTTCGCCAGTGGGCGGGCGGCGGGAATCGGGATGGTGGAGTGGTTGCGGCGCAAGGGTTAAGCATCTTCTTGATCGTTCCCACGCTCTGCGTGGGAATGCAGCCTGAGACGCTCTGCGTCCCTTTCAAGCCGAACGCGGAGCGTCCGTAGAGGCATTCCCACGCAGAGCGTGGGAACGATCATTACAGGGTCAAGGCTTACGCTTGCGCGGCCCGGTATTGAACACCGGGACTTTTCGCACAGGCTTGATCGAAGGTTCCGCTGGAGCAACTTCCCCGCTGTCCACCCACTTGCCAAGATTGCGCTTGCCGCCACCACCCGAAGCCTTTGGCTTCTTCGGTTTCTTCGGCTTTTTGATCACCTGGCCACTGGCATCGGTGTCCGGCACGCGGTGCTCGGGTTCGAAGTCAGGTTCGTTCTGACGCTTCAAGGTCTGACGGGTCAACATCTCGATGGCCGACAGCAGATTGACCTCATCGGCACACACCAGAGAAATCGCCTCGCCGGTCGAGCCCGCGCGGCCGGTACGGCCGATGCGGTGGATGTAGTCCTCAGCGACAATCGGCAAGTCGAAGTTGACCACCAACGGCAAGTCTTCGATGTCCAGGCCACGGGCTGCGACGTCTGTCGCGACCAGGATCTGCACTTCACTCGCCTTGAAACGATCCAGTGCACGCTGACGGGTCGCCTGGGGTTTGTCACCGTGGATGCCGTCGGCGTTGATGCCCAGACCCTGAAGTTTTTCCACCAGCGCGTCCACGCCGTTGCGGGTCTTGGCGAACACCAGCACTTGCTTCCACTTGCCTTTGCGCATCAAGTGCACGAACAGTTCCGGCTTGCGCTTTTTGTCCACCGTCACGATCCACTGCTTAACAGTGTTGGCTGCGACGTTGCGCGGGCTGACTTCGATGCTCAGCGGGTCGTTAAGCATCTGCCCGGCCAGCAGGCGGATGTCATCGGAGAAGGTCGCGGAGAACAACAGAGTCTGACGTTTCTTCGGCAGCGCGCGGTAAATGTTCGCCAGCTCTTCGGAAAAGCCCAGGTCAAGCATGCGGTCGGCTTCGTCCAGTACCAGGGTTTGCAGCTGGTTGAACTTCAGCGCGTTCTGGCGAAACAGGTCGAGCAAGCGGCCCGGGGTCGCCACCAGCAGGTCGACGCCGCTGCGCAGCTTCATCATTTGTGGGTTGATGCTGACGCCGCCGTATACCGCGTAGGTGCGCAACGGCAGGTTTTCGGCGTACTGGCGCACGGCTTCGTGCACCTGCTCGGCCAGCTCGCGGGTCGGCACCAGGATCAGCGCGCGGACCGAATTGGCAGTGACTTTCGGCCCTTCCATCGCCAGCAGTTGCAACAGCGGCAGCGCGAAACCGGCAGTCTTGCCGGTGCCGGTCTGGGCAGCGGCCATCAGGTCGCGACCGGCCAGCACCGCCGGAATGGCTTGCGCCTGAACCGGCGTCGGAGTCTGGTAGCCGAGCGTCTCAAGGGAGCGCAGCAAGGGTTCGATCAGGCCAAGGGTGGCGAAAGTCATGGGAATACCGTAGGAAAATTCAGCGCGGGTTGTTCAAAGCAAGTGTGCAAAACATGATGCAATGCCGCGCAGTTTACCCTAATTCACACGGGATTCTGTCGGTACTGCCGTCACCACCACCGGCCGCTCTGGCGTACGACGCCACTGCGGCAGGCCAATCAGCACCACAGCGCTGATGATCACCGCCATTGCCAGCGCTTCCTCGATACCGATGGTCTCGCCGACGAAGACAATCCCCAGCAACACTGCCACTGCCGGGTTGACGTAGGCATAACTGGTTGCCGCTGCCGGACGCACATGCTTCAACAGGTACATGTAGGCGTTGAAGGCGATGATCGAACCGAACACGGTCAAGTAGGCCAACGCAGCCCAACCTTCAATCGGCGGCAGCTTTTCCAGGTGTTCCCCGCTGACGGCGCTGGCGATCAGCAACACGACACCGCCCACCAGCATTTCCACGGCGCTGGCCATTGCGCCTTGAGGCAGCGGCAAGTGTTTGCTCCACACCGAACCGAAGGCCCAGGTGGCCGCTGCAAAAATCAGCAGCGCCGCACCCAAGGGGCTCGACTGCAGGTTGGACCCCAGGTTGAGCATGGCGATGCCAATTATCCCGAGCACAATCCCGGCCCATTCGAGACGGGTATTACGTGCGCCCCAGAAATACCCGCAGAGCAAGGTAAATAGCGGCACCGTCGCCACCGCCAGCGCCGCGACGCCGGAAGCAACGCCGGTGTGTTCCGCCACAGTGACCGCACCGTTGCCACAGGCCAGCAGCAAAATCCCGATGATCCCGGCAGCTTTCCATTGCGCCCAGGTTGGTGCCGGTGCGCCGCGCCAGCGTAAATAGGCGTACATCAAGGTCCCGGCAATAACGAAGCGAATCCCGGCGAGCAGCAACGGCGGCCAGTACTCCACGCCAATGCGGATCACCAGATAGGTCGACCCCCAAATCACGTACAACGCGAAAAAGGCAGCGATCAACGGTAAAGGGAAACGGCGTAGGCCAGGCATGGGACGACTCGCAGGCAAGACAAGTGAACGGCTATTCTAGAAAGGCCGACGACGAAAAATAAGTTACAAAACTTGTTTAAAGCGTCGGTACACTTTTCAAAACACGGAGTTGAGCGCTATAAACCGTGTTTTCGAAAGTCGGCCTTTTTTTCCAGGAGTCGCCCCGATGGATAAGTACGACCGCATGCTGCTCAGCGCCCTGCTGGAAAACGGCCGTGCGTCCTACGCGGACCTGGCGCGCAAGGTCAACCTGTCCCCCCCGGCCGTGGCCGAGCGCGTGGCCAAACTCGAGGCCAGCGGCGTGATCACTGGTTATCAGGCGAAAGTCGACATGGCCAAGCTTGGCTTGCCGATCCAGTGCGTGATCGAACTGCGCCTGAACCAGCACGGCAATCAAAAGGCCTACGACGACCTGATCAAAATCCCGCAATTGACCGAGTGCCACCGCGTAACCGGTGACCCGTGCGTGATCATGCAAGCGGCGGTGGGCTCGATGCCGGAGCTGGAAGAGCTGATCAACCGGATCGCCACGTTCGGGTTCAGCAAGACCTCGATTGTGCTGTCGAGCGCCATCGAAAAGCGCGTGCCGTTAGGGCAGTTGGAAGGAAAACCCTGATCAGATCGTTCCCACGCTCTGCGTGGGAATGCCTCAATGGACGCTCTGCGTCCGCTTTGGGACGCGGAGCGTCCCGGGCTGCATTCCCACGCGGAGCGTGGGAACGATCAGT
>NZ_RCNW01000283.1:0-6350 GCF_004307605.1 Pseudomonas sp. Sample_24 | reverse complement strand
TCAACCAGGGTGTCGACCGTGCCAAGCCTGAAGATCAGGGCGCCGGCGACCAGGGTCTGATGTTCGGTTATGCCAGCAACGAAACCGACGTATTGATGCCGGCGCCGATCACCTACTCGCACCAACTGGTGCAGCGTCAGGCTGAAGCCCGCAAATCCGGCCTGCTGCCATGGCTGCGTCCGGACGCCAAGTCGCAAGTGACTTGCCGCTACGAAAACGGCAAGGTCGTGGGTATCGACGCCGTTGTTCTGTCGACCCAGCACAACCCGGAAGTCTCGTACAAAGACTTGCGCGAAGGCGTGATGGAGCTGATCGTCAAGCACGTGCTGCCTGCCGAATTGCTGAGCAAGGACACCCAGTTCCACATCAACCCGACCGGCCAGTTCATCATTGGCGGTCCGGTAGGCGACTGCGGTCTGACCGGTCGCAAGATCATCGTCGACAGCTACGGCGGCATGGCTCGTCACGGCGGTGGTGCGTTCTCCGGCAAGGATCCATCGAAGGTTGACCGCTCGGCGGCCTACGCCGGTCGCTACGTGGCCAAGAACATCGTCGCCGCCGGCCTGGCCGAGCGCTGCGAGATCCAGGTTTCCTACGCGATCGGTGTCGCCCAACCGACTTCGATCTCGCTGAACACCTTCGGCACCGGCAAGATCAGCGACGACAAGATCGTCAAACTGGTCCGCGAAGTGTTCGACCTGCGTCCGTACGCCATCACCAAAATGCTCGACCTGCTGCACCCGATGTACCAGGAGACCGCTGCGTACGGCCACTTCGGTCGCACCCCGACCACCAAGACTGTTGGCGAAGACACCTTCACCACATTCACCTGGGAAAAAACCGACCGCGCCGACGACTTGCGTTCCGCTGCCGGCCTGTAAGACTTCCCTGGCTGCACCAAAAGCCCCGCACGGTTCGCCGTGCGGGGCTTTTTATTGCCTTGCGCTTGCGCTGCTTTCGCGGGCAAGCCAACAGAAATACCCGGCAAAACACCTGCCCTTTGTGCCAGTCGATACTGACCTAGCCTTCAAGCATCCCAATGAGCAAGGACGCTCTCGATGCTCCTCAACCTTCGCCTGTTTCTTCCCGGCTTGCTGGCCTGCTGCGTTAACGTCCATGCGTCCCAATGCCCCGACTGGCCAGCCGAACGCGCAACGAACGAAATCAGCGCACTGCAAAAGCAGATCGACACCTGGGATGACAGCTATCATCGCGGCGGACAATCGCTGGTCGCCGACGAACTCTATGATCAGTCACTCGCGCGACTGAATGTATGGCGCCAGTGCTTCAACGTGAGCATCACCACAGATCCACTGCGCACTGCGCGCGGCACTCGGGTGCATCCCGTCGCCCATACCGGCCTGGAGAAATTGCGCGATGCGCAGGCAGTCGACCACTGGCTGCGCGGTCGTACGGACGTCTGGGCTCAGCCCAAAGTTGACGGTGTGGCCGTAACCCTGATTTATCGCCAGGGCTTGCTCGCTCAAGCCATCAGTCGCGGCGATGGGACACAAGGCCAGGACTGGACGGCTTCGGCACGCCAGATCGCTGCGATTCCCCAACAATTGTCCGAGTCGGTGGATCTGCTGGTGCAAGGCGAGCTCTATTGGCACCTGACCGATCACGTACAGTCACGCAACGGCAGCCTCAACGCACGCGCCATGGTCGCCGGTTTGATGGCCCGCAAATCAGTGAGCGTCGCAGAGGCGAGCGCAGTTGGCCTGTTTATCTGGGAATGGCCAGAAGGCCCGGAAAACCTGGCGGATCGCATCACCAAGCTCGCCGGCCTGGGCTTTGCGCAAACCATCCTTTATAGCCAGCCGATCAGCTCGCTCACCGACGCCGAACGCTGGCGCGAGCACTGGTACCGCTCGCCCCTGCCGTTTGCCAGCGACGGGATCGTTTTGCGCCAGGGCAAACGCCCCTCCGCCGAGCGTTGGCAGGCCAAACCGCCCTATTGGAGCGTCGCCTGGAAATACCCTTTCGCCCAGGCTTTGGCCGAGGTACGCAAGGTGAACTTCAACATTGGCCGGACCGGGCGGATCACGCCCGTGCTGGAGCTTTCGCCGGTGATGCTCGATGACCGACAGATCAAGCGAGTCAGCGTGAGCTCTGTGCAGCGTTGGCAGGCAATGGACATTCGCCCCGGAGATCAAGTCGCCATCAGCCTTGCCGGCTTGACCATCCCCAGGCTCGACAGCGTGGTGTTACGCAGCAGCGAACGGGCGGAAATCAACGTGCCGCGGGCGCAGGATTTCCATTCATTGAGTTGCTGGCAGCCAACACCAGGCTGTACTCAACAATTTCTTGCCCGCCTGACCTGGCTCAGCAGCAAACAGGGGCTGGGCTTGCCCCACATCGGTCCTGGCACCTGGGAAAAACTTCTCGCCACGGGGCGCCTGAACAGTCTTCTGGATTGGTTGACCCTCGATGTACAAGAGCTTGCTAACATTGATGGTTTCGGCGAGCGCAGCGCTGCTCGTCTGTTGAACAGTTTTCACGCTGCGCGGCAACGTCCTTTCGCCCGCTGGCTGAAAGCCTTGGGCCTACCCCCCACAGGGCAGGCGCATTTGGGCGATTCATGGCAGGCACTGGCACAACGAGACATTGAACAATGGCAGGCCGAACCCGGCATTGGTCCGGGGCGGGCGGCGCAGTTAAGGGCATTTTTCCGCGACCCGCAGGTCCTGGCTCTGAGCGAAATCCTGAGTGAGGCAGGCATTGACGGATTCAAGCCAATGCCGACGTCAGCCGATCCGGGAACCCAATAGTACCGATGGGCTCAAACAAGCCATCGCCGCATCGACAAGACTGCCTTTTCTCCTGGAGTTTTTATGAAATTTCTTCCACCGCTGGCCCTGTTGACCCTGTGCAGCGTAATGGCCGCTCCATTGATCGCTGCCGAAGACGCACCAGGCCTGACCGGTTGCGCAGCCAAGAAGCAAGGCATCATCAACCAGATCGAGCTGGCAAAATCCCACGGCAATGCCGAGCAGCAGGCCGGCCTGGAAAAGGCGCTCAGCGAAGTCACCGCCAACTGCACCGACGCTTCGCTGAAAAAGGAACGGGAAAACAAGGTACTGGAGGCCAAGCACGAAGTCAGCCAGCGTCAGGCCGACCTCGACAAGGCCATGAAAAAAGGCGACCCCGAGAGGATCAACAAGCGCAAAGACAAACTCGCTGAATCCCGCAAGGAACTGCAGGAAGCCGTGGATGAGCTGGATAAATAAAGATTTTCAAGATCAAAAGATCGCAGGCTTCGGCAGCTCCAACGCTGCGATCTTTTGAGCATTCAATGATCCCGAAACTCTTTATGGCACGCACTACAGGTGTCTTCGACCCTCTGCATCGCCGGCCCCAGAAGACTGGCCTTGTAGGGCTGAACCTTGCTGGCAATCACCAACTCACCGGTGGCGGCTTCAAGGGTGCGAGCCAGTTCCTGAAAGCGAGCCTGTTTCTCCCAGACATCGTTCGTGGCGCTGGTATGGTCTTGCTCTCGCACCTGTGGAAAGTGTTTCCACGGTTCGTGGGACAGCGCGTCGAGTTTCACCGCGCCGTCAGCGAATTTTTCCCCATCGAAGGGAATACGGCCACGCAACATGCCACCCAGGTCTTCGCCGGTCTTGAGCATTTGCTTGAAAATGGCCTTGCGCTGGCCAAGTGGCGAATTGGGGTCGACGCCGCCACAAGCGGACAACGTCAGGCAGGCCAGCAATACAATGGAAAGTCTTTTAAAAGTCATGGTGGCTTCAGGTCACGGGAAACGGCGGCCAGTATCCCCGCGTCATCGGCAAACACCAATAGCCCTAATATCAATACGGGTTGCATGAGCGCATGGAGCACTCTGGCAATCGGTAAAGGAATCACTCCATGAACAGCCGTTTCAAGGCATGGCGTCACAGCCTGACCTGGACGTTGCCGATGGTGGCCCTGCTTGCAGGTTGCACCGGTGGCGACAAGCAACAACCGAAAACCCATGCGCTGGCCACTTACTCCAGTGCCACATGGGAAGCTCTGCCTGCGGTAACCGACAGCGACCTGGTGGCCGGTTTCGGTTCCTGGCGCAGCGCCTGCACCCGGCTCAAAGCTGATCCGGTTTGGGGAAGCACCTGCGCGGCGGCGGCCAACGTACCGCAAACCGCGAATGAAATTCGCGGCTTTCTCAAACAGAACCTAGACGTCTACGGCCTGCGCGCTGCCAATGACAATCCCAACGGTTTGATCACCGGTTACTACGAACCGGTCTATCCCGGCAGTCTGACCCAGACCAGTGTTGCCAATGTGCCGGTATATGGCGTACCCGATGACATGATCATCGTCGCGCTGGACAGCCTCTACCCTGAACTCAAAGGCAAGCGCCTGCGTGGTCGCCTCGAAGGGCGAGTGCTCAAGCCTTACGACGATGCAGCGACCATCGAAACCAAAGGCGTCAAGGCCCCCGTAGTCGCCTGGCTGACCGATCCGATGAACCTTCAATTCCTGCAAATCCAGGGTTCCGGTCGTATCCAGCTCGACAACGGCCGCCAGCTACGCATTGCCTATGCCGACCAGAACGGGCATCCGTATCGGCCCATCGGCCGCTGGCTGGTGGAGCAAGGCGAGCTGAAAAAAGAAGAGGTGACCATGGGCGCGATCAGCGATTGGGCCAAGGCCAATCCGTCGCGCATCCCCGAACTGCTCGGCAGTAACCCCAGTTACGTGTTCTTCACCCGAAACCCGGACAGCAATGAAGGGCCGCGCGGCTCGCTCAATGTTCCGTTGACCGCTGGCTACAGCGCTGCGGTGGATCGCAAAGTGATTCCGTTAGGCAGCCTGTTATGGTTATCCACCACCAAACCGGACGGTACCGCTCTGGTTCGACCGGTCGCAGCACAAGACACTGGCGGCGCGATTACCGGTGAAGTGCGAGCGGACCTGTTCTGGGGCACCGGCGAGGCGGCCGGACAACTGGCGGGGGACATGAAGCAACAGGGACAAATCTGGATGCTCTGGCCCAAAGGTGCGGCGCTGCCGCAAGTGCCACAGGTGGCCGACAAGCTCTAAAAGCAAAGAGTCGCAGGCTTCGCCCGGACGATGCACGAGCTGGCGCAGCCTGCGATCTTTTGATCTTGTTATTTAAGCCGACACCACAAAGAAACTCACAATCAACCCCATCCCGACAAACCACATCAACGACCGCAGCATCGCCAGATCCGTCAGATAGAAAATGATGTAAAGCAGACGGCTGGTGATGAACAACACCGACAGCACGTTGATCGTCACCAATTCGGCATTGCCGGCCAGGTGCGCCACGATCACTGCCGCGGCAAATGCCGGCGTCACTTCGAAACTGTTCAACTGCGCCGCGTTCGCCCGCCTGCCCAAGCCTTCCAGAGAATCGAGAAACCCGCGTGGATCACGATTGTGTCTCAAACCGTACCCGCCGCTGACTTTCGCCACAGCCGTACACACGTAAGGCAGGAAAATCGCGATCAAAATGCACCATAGAGCAACCGTCATAAAGCAGTCCCTTTTTCACGTTTTCAGAACAGTCAGAATTTCATGACCAATATGCCGATCAGCACCAGCCCACAGGCTAAGAGGCGCGGCCTGCCAAAAGGTTCTTTCAGGTACCGCATGCCGAACAGCACCACCAGTATCACGCTGATCTCGCGCAACGCCGCCGCCTCGGCAATCGACCCCAACTGCATGGCCCACAGCACCAGAGCGTAGCTGAACAGCACACAAAACCCGACGGCCAATCCCAGCCGCCACTGTTCACGCCAGAACAACCTGAACGCTGGTCGCTTGCTTACCCAGGCCAACAGAGGAAACGGCCAGGCGCTGAGCAGCGTCACCCAGACCAAGTAATCCAAGGGGTGTGACCAACGCCGCAGCGCCTGACCGTCAATGAAGGTGTAGCAACCAATGCACAGACCGATCAACCCCACCACCGGGAGCATCGACCACGGCAGACGCGCACCACCTCCGCCCTGCCAGAGCAGGCACAGCATGCCGAGTGGGATCAGCAGGATTCCGAAGATTTGCTGGTGGGTCAGTACCTCCCCGGCAAATATCAGCGTCAGTGCCAGCACCACCAGGGGTGACAATCCGCGCATCAGCGGATAGACCAACCCGAGATCGCCAACCCGATACGCCTGGATGAGCAAGTAACGGTAGAGCAACTCGAATGCCGCGGAAGCCAGAATCCACGGCCAGATCTCCAGCGGCGGCAACGCCACGAACGGCAGCATCACCACAACGAACAGCAAAGCCACGCTGTCCATGCAGGCCACGACCAATAGCCGTTCGGCGCTGAATTTGATCAGGGTATTCCACGCCGCGTGCAACAGCGCCGCCACCAACACCAG
>NZ_RCNW01000469.1:0-6360 GCF_004307605.1 Pseudomonas sp. Sample_24 | reverse complement strand
AGCATTCCTCGAAGAAGGTTTCTCACAAGGCTAGATCCTCAGGTGTGAATGTCATCTTGAATGAACGATACGGAGCGAAATCACTCGGCTTCATTCCCTGCATTTCTGTCAAACGTCCAATATTCTTCACCGCTGCCACAGCCGATGCGTCGAACGGACCGTCGCCACTGGACTTGGCCACGCTGACCGAAGTCACCGTACCGTCCGGCAACATGCCGATTTGCAACACGACCGTCATGCCTTTGCGGGCCGAAGGTGGACGAGCCCAGCCTTCCGCTGCACGAGCGCGAATCAGGTCATCGAAACTGCCGGCGACTTCGTCACCCTGCTCATCGGCCAAGGCCTGCTGACGCTGCGGCGTGTCGGAAAGCAAATCTGCCAGGGCCTGAGCCTTTTTGTCTTCGGCGGATTTACGTGCCGCTTCCTGCGCTTTCTTCTTCGCAGCATCGGCAGCAGCTTTCTTCTTCGCTTCATCGGCGACTTTCTTCTTCGCCTCTTCAGCTTCAGCTTTCTTCTTGGCGTCTTCCGCGGCTTTCTTCTTCGCGTCTTCGACGATCTTTTTCTTCGCTTCTTCAGCGGCCGCTTTCTTGGCCTCTTCTTCAGCAGCCTTCTTGGCTTCCTCTTCCGCTTTCTTCTTGGCTATATCAGCCAATTGTTTCTCTTCTGCCTTCTTGGCTTCGGCGGTCTTCTTCGCTTCATCGGCTTTCTTGGCCTCATCAGCCTTTTTCGCCTCTTCCGCTTTCTTCGACTCGTCGGCCTTCTTGGCTTCCTCGGCCTTTTGAGCCGCTTCTTCTTTCTTTTGTTCCGCAGCCTTCACCGCTTCCTGCTCGACCTTTTTCTGCTCCATCTGCTCGACTTCGGTCTGACGCGCGGCGGATTTCTTCGCCTCACCCGCAATCTTCTGATTGGTCTGGGTGGTCGCCTGACTTTTCGATTTCAGCTGGTACAGGGTCGCCTGGACAATCGGCTTGGCCGGCGGCAACTCCGGGGTAAAGGCGAAACTGACAAACAGCATGCCGAACACCAGCACGTGCAAGCCAATCGCCCAGACACTAGGCCAGAAGTAGCTTTCCGAGGCGGACGGCTCTCGCTGTTGCTGCATCAGGGCGCCTCGGTAATCAAGCCAACATTACCGACGCCGGCCTTCTGCAACCCGCCCATGGCGCCCATGACAGAGCCGTAGTCGACACTCTTGTCGCCGCGAATGAAGACCTGGGTACGCTTGCCGCCTTCATTGCCGACGCGAATGATCTTGGTCACCGCATCGGTCATCTGCGGCAGGGTCATCGCCCTGTCCTGCTGCTTCTCGGTGTCGACTTCGCTGCCAAGGTTCCAGTAATAGGTCTTGTCAGACTTGATGGAAATGGTCAGGACCTGGGTGTTGTTGTCCTGCGGCAAGGCTTCGCTGGAAACCTTGGGCAGATCAACTTTCACGCCCTGATTGAGCATCGGCGCGGTCACCATGAAGATGACCAGCAGCACCAACATCACGTCGATGTAGGGCACCACGTTCATCTCGGCGACCGGCTTGCGCTTGTGTCGAGCTCGAGCGATTAAAGCCATTGGAAATTACCTGCTTATTCTTCGCTGGTGTGCACTTTGCGGTGCAGGATCGCCTGGAATTCATCGGCGAAGGTGTAGTAGCGGCTGATCAGCGTTTCGCTGCGAGCGGCAAAACGGTTGTAGGCGATAACGGCAGGGATCGCGGCGAACAGACCAATCGCGGTAGCGATCAGTGCTTCAGCGATACCGGGTGCAACCGTTGCCAGCGTTGCTTGCTGGGCAGTCGCCAGGCCGCGGAAGGAGTTCATGATGCCCCACACAGTACCGAACAGACCGATGTACGGACTCACGGAACCGACGGTGGCCAGGAAGGGCAGGCTTTGCTCGAGCTTTTCTTCTTCGCGGGAGATCGCGACGCGCATGGCACGGGCTACGCCTTCCATGACCGCTTCAGGGTCAACGCCTGGCTGCTGGCGCAGACGGGAGAATTCCTTGAAACCGGCGCGGAAGATCTGCTCGACACCCGAATCAGGGTCCGGGTTGCTGCCGGCCTGGCGGTAGAGTTTGGACAGGTCGATACCCGACCAGAAGCGCTCCTCGAAGCTCTCCAGGGCACGTCGACCGGCGCGCAGCAGGTTGCTGCGCTGAAAGATCATGATCCATGAGGTCACCGATGCGGCTACCAGGGTCAGCATTACCAGTTGCACCACGATACTGGCATTGCTGACCAGGCTCCACATGGAGGAATGGTCGACGACGTTAGCTTCCACGCTTTATCTCCTGCTTTGAGTGAGTACCCGCGCCGCTCACGTCGGCAAAGGCCGCTCGTAGAGCTTCGGGAATGGCCCGGGGTTTTAAACTGTCAGTGCGCACACAGGCCACCAGAAACTGCCCTTCACAGAGCAGCGCATCATCCGTTGCCCGCCTGACCTGCTGTTTGAAGCGCAGGCTGGCACGGTTCAATTCGATTACTTCAGCGCTTACCAGCAGTTCGTCGTCCAGTCGCGCCGGCGCGTGGTAGCGCGCTTCGCTGGAATGCACGACGAACAACAGGTCCTCCCCTGCCAGCTGCGATTGGGCAAAGCCCAGTTCTCGTAGCCGCTCGGTTCGAGCCCGTTCCATAAACTTGAGGTAATTGACGTAATACACGATGCCGCCCGCATCGGTGTCTTCGTAATAAACGCGACAACGATGTGCGAAAGGCTCAAGCCCGTTTTGCGCGCGCATACTCTAGTGCTTACTCCTCAGGTTGCCAATCCGGCCAGGCAACTGTTTTTCATTGTTCTGCGGCTTTCTCGCGAAAGTACGGTCCTAGGACAGCACAATGCCCGAAAATTCAGCACGCAAAAGTTAATTAATCGTCCACGGCATCAAGGAATTCGTCTACCACGGGCATCTCACCCAATCGTGACGGAATGTTTAAGCCGAAGTGCAGGTAGGCATGCCGCGTCACCACCCGCCCCCGCGGCGTGCGCATGATATAGCCCTGCTGGATCAGGTAAGGTTCCAGCACGTCTTCGATGGTGTGGCGCTCTTCACTGATCGCCGCCGCAAGGCTATCGACCCCGACCGGCCCGCCATCGAATTTCTCGATCATGGTCAGCAACAGACGCCGGTCCTGGTGATCGAAGCCGCGCTCGTCGACATCCAGCAGATTCAGGGCCAGATCGGCAATCGGTTTAGTGATATGGCCCTTGGCACGGACTTCGGCGAAGTCGCGTACACGACGCAGCAGACGGTTGGCGATTCGCGGGGTGCCGCGGGCGCGGCGGGCGATTTCGAAGGCGCCCTCCGGGTCGAGCGGCAAGCCGAGGATACTGGCCGAGCGGCTGACAATCGTCGACAGATCGGCGTTGTTGTAGAACTCCAGGCGCTGGACGATGCCGAAACGGTCGCGCAACGGATTGGTCAGCATCCCCGCCCGTGTCGTTGCGCCAACCAGGGTGAACGGCGGCAGATCGAGCTTGATCGAACGCGCAGCCGGGCCTTCGCCGATCATGATGTCGAGCTGGAAATCTTCCATCGCCGGATACAGCACTTCTTCGACAATCGGTGACAAGCGATGGATTTCGTCGATGAACAGTACGTCGTGCGGTTCAAGGTTGGTCAGCAGCGCGGCCAGATCACCCGGACGCTCAAGGACCGGCCCCGAGGTGCTTTTGATCGACACCCCCATTTCCTGGGCGATGATGTTGGCCAGCGTGGTTTTACCCAGCCCCGGAGGACCGAAGATCAGGGTGTGATCAAGGGATTCGTTACGGCCACGGGCAGCCTGGATGAACAACTCCATTTGCTCGCGAACGGTCGGCTGGCCGATGTATTCGGCCAGGCTGACAGGACGAATCGCCCGGTCCTGGACTTCCTCGCGGTCACGAGGTCCACCCGTGGCGGCGATCAGACGATCAGCTTCAATCACTTAGATCATTCCCTTCAGGGCACGACGAATCATGTCTTCACTGCTCAAGCCTTTCTCCTTGATCGCGGAAATCGCCTTGCTGGCTTCCTGCGGCTTGTAGCCCAGGGAGATCAGCGCGCTGACCGCGTCGTTTTCGGCGGTATTGACCGGTGCAGGGCCGTCCGGCTGGTTCGGCACCAGGGCAAACATCGCCGGCACGGTTTCCCAGGCCTTGAAGCGATCCTTGAGTTCGACCAACAGGCGTTCTGCGGTTTTCTTGCCCACGCCCGGCACCTTGGTCAACGCCGATGTGTCCTGGGACTGCACGCAACGCACCAGTTCATCGACCTCCAGACTCGACATCAAGGCCAGGGCCAGTTTCGGCCCTACACCGTTGAGACGAATCAATTCACGGAAAAAGTCTCGCTCGCGCTTGCCGACGAAGCCATAGAGTAACTGCGCGTCTTCGCGTACGACCAAATGGGTGTGCAAGGTCAGCGGCTCACCGACCGACGGCAAACGATACAGCGTGGTCATGGGCACTTCCAGCTCATAGCCCAGACCATTTACATCCAGAATCAGGTGCGGTGGCTGTTTTTCAGCCAGAGTGCCGCGCAAGCGTCCAATCACGTTACAGATCCTTGAGCGTTGGCCAGCACGAGGCCAGCGACTGACAGAGCAAGGGGTTCGGCCGACAACACAGGCGCGAAACCCTCATTCCGGAAAAAATGATTGCTGATGCTATCAGAGACGCAGGCGCCCGCCACGACTGCGTGCCGCCCCCAAGCCGTGGGGCAAGAGACTGGAGCGGGTGTGAGCATGGCAAATGGCGATGGCCAGGGCGTCCGAGGCATCGATTTGTGGCTTGCTGGTCAGTTTCAGCATATGCATGACCATCATCTGGACCTGCTCTTTATTGGCAGCGCCAGTGCCGACTACAGCCTGCTTGACCTGGGTCGCGGTGTACTCGGCGATTTCCAGGCTTTCTTCCGCACCCGCCACGATAGCGGCGCCACGGGCCTGCCCCAGTTTCAGGGCTGAGTCGGCATTGCGGGCCATGAACACCTTTTCGATGCCCATGGTCACCGGCTTGTACATCTGGATAATCTCCCGCACACCGCGGTAGACAATTTGCAGACGCTCATGCAGCTCGCCCGCGCCGGTACGAATACAGCCAGAGGCCACATACTCGCAGCCGCGCCCGGTATCACGAACAACGCCATAACCGGTGATGCGCGAACCGGGGTCGATACCAAGAATTAAAGTCATAACGCCTGCGGGTTGGGTAAGTGCACTGCATTCAATACAGCGAATAACAGATGTGGGAGCTGGCTTGCCAGCGATGGCGCAGGCTCATCCAACAAAGATGTTGCCTGACTCACTGTCATCGCTGGCAAGCCAGCTCCCACATTGGATCCTGGCTACCTTCAACCGAGCTGAGCGGCCACCGACTCCGGGATCTCGGCATTGGAGTAGACGTTCTGCACGTCATCCAGGTCTTCGAGCATGTCGATCAGCTTGAGGACTTTTTCGGCACCTTCCAGATCGAGTTCGGCGCTGGTGGTCGGCAACATGACGATTTCAGCGTCATCCCCTTTGAAACCCGCCGCTTCCAGCGCGTTTCGCACGGAATAGAACCCGGCGAACGAGGTGAACACATCGATCGACCCGTCTTCGTTGGTCACCACGTCATCGGCGTCGGCTTCCATGGCAGCCTCCATCAACGCGTCTTCGTCGACACCGGCGGCGAAGGAAATCTGCCCCTTGCGCTCGAACAGATAGGCCACCGAACCGTCAGTCCCCAGGTTACCGCCGCACTTGCTGAACGCGTGGCGGACAGCGGCTGCAGTGCGATTACGGTTGTCGGTCATGCACTCGACCATCACCGCCACGCCACCCGGGCCGTAACCTTCATAGGTCAACTCGACCACGTCGTCGGTATCGGCAGCGCCAGTACCGCGGGCGATGGCGCGATCGATGATGTCACGGCTCATGTTGGCACCCAGCGCCTTGTCCAGGGCCAGGCGCAGACGCGGGTTGGAACCGGGATCACCACCACCCTGACGGGCAGCAACGGTCAGTTCACGAATCCACTTGGTGAAGATCTTGCCCCTCTTGGCATCCTGACGTTCTTTGCGGTGCTTGATGTTCGCCCACTTGGAATGACCTGCCATAACTCGCTCCGAATTCTCTTTGAAACATTGCCCGCCACGCTGAGTCGCGCCGGCCGGCAAACAAAAATCTTGTACAGCTCTGTCTATAAAGAAAGGGCGCATCCGAAGATGCGCCCTCCAGCCTTACTCGGCCTTTGGTGTTTCGCGCAGGCGAATGTGCAGTTCACGCAATGCCTTGGCATCTACCTGACCCGGAGCCTGAGTCATGACGTCTGCCGCGCTCTGGGTTTTCGGGAAGGCGATCACTTCACGGATCGACTGGGCGCCGGTCATCAGCATCACCAGACG
>NZ_RCNW01000192.1:0-995 GCF_004307605.1 Pseudomonas sp. Sample_24 | reverse complement strand
ATCGGCACCGGCATCATGGGCCACCCAATGGCGGCGAACCTGCAGAAAGCCGGTCACAGCCTGTTCCTGTCGGCACACCACGACGCCGCGCCTGCCGATCTGGTTGCTGCTGGCGCCGTTGCCCTGGCGAACCCCAAAGAAGTCGCCCAGGAAGCTGAATTCATCATCGTCATGGTGCCGGATACCCCGCAGGTCGATGACGTGCTGTTCCGCGCCGACGGCATTGCCGCGGGTATCGGCAAAGGCAAAGTCGTGATCGACATGAGCTCGATCTCGCCGACCGCCACCAAGGCTTTCGCGGCCAAGATCAACGAGAAAGGCGCGCAATACCTCGACGCCCCGGTGTCCGGCGGTGAAGTTGGCGCCAAGGCTGCGACCCTGAGCATCATGGTCGGCGGCGATGCCGATGCCTTCGAGCGCGCCTTGCCACTGTTCCAGGCAATGGGCAAGAACATCACCCTGGTTGGTGGTAACGGCGACGGTCAGACCGCGAAAGTGGCAAACCAGATCATCGTTGCGCTGAACATCCAGGCAGTGGCCGAAGCCCTGCTGTTCGCGGCGAAGAACGGTGCCGACCCAGCCAAGGTGCGTGAAGCACTGATGGGCGGTTTCGCTTCGTCGAAGATCCTCGAAGTGCACGGCGAGCGCATGATCAAGGGCACCTTCGATCCAGGCTTCCGCATCAGCCTGCACCAGAAGGACCTGAACCTGGCCCTGCAAGGTGCCAAGGAACTGAACATCAACCTGCCGAACACCGCCAACGCCCAGCAAGTGTTCAGCACCTGCGCGGCCATCGGTGGCAGCAACTGGGACCACTCGGCGCTGATCAAGGGCCTGGAACACATGGCGAATTTCTCGATTCGCGATAAGAACTAATCCTGCCCCGCCGCTCGTTCCCACGTTCTGCGTGGGAATGCAGCCCGGGACGCTCTGCGTCCCAAAGCGGACGCAGAGCGTCCATTGAGGCATTCCCACGCAGAGCGTGGGAACGATCA
>NZ_RCNW01000440.1:0-1000 GCF_004307605.1 Pseudomonas sp. Sample_24 | reverse complement strand
CAGCAGACCGTGCGCGACATGCTGGTGATGAAGGACGACAAACTGGTGGATGGCGAAACCGCCGCCGTACGTCGTGATTACACGCCGCCAACCGACAAGACCCTGCCGATCAAGAACGTCGTCGTGATCCTGATGGAAAGCATGGCCGGTCATTCGGTGGGTGCCTTGGGCGCCCCGGGCAACATCACGCCTTACCTCGACAAATTGTCGAAGGAAGGCCTGTTGTTCGACCGCTTCTTCTCCAACGGTACCCACACCCACCAGGGCATGTTTGCCACCATGGCGTGCTTTCCCAACCTGCCGGGTTTCGAATACCTGATGCAGACCCCGGAAGGCAGCCACAAGTTGTCGGGCTTGCCGCAGTTGCTCAGCGCTCGTGACTACGACGACGTTTATGTCTACAACGGTGACTTTGCCTGGGATAACCAGTCAGGGTTCTTCAGCAACCAGGGCATGACCAACTTCATCGGGCGTAACGACTTCGTCAACCCGGTGTTCTCCGATCCGACGTGGGGCGTGTCTGACCAGGACATGTTCGACCGTGGTCTGGTTGAACTGAAAGCCCGGGACGGCAAGGACAAGAAGCCGTTCTATGCGTTGCTGCAAACCCTGTCCAACCACACCCCTTACGCCTTGCCAACGCCATTGCCGGTCGAACCCGTTACTGATCGTGGCAGCCTGAACGAGCACCTGACCGCCATGCGTTACTCGGACTGGGCGTTGGGTCAGTTCTTTGAGCAGGCGCGCAAAGAGCCGTACTTCAAGGAAACCCTGTTCGTCGTCGTTGGCGACCACGGGTTTGGCAACGAGCGGCAGATCACCGAGATGGACCTGGGGCGCTTCAACGTACCGATGCTGCTGATTGCCCCTGGCATCCAGGAAAAGTTCGGCACGCTGAGCCACACAGTGGGTACGCAAATCGACATCGTACCGACCATCATGGGGCGTCTCGGTGGCGAAGTGCGTCATCAGTGCTGGGGCCGCGACCTGCTCAACCTGC
>NZ_RCNW01000507.1:0-6394 GCF_004307605.1 Pseudomonas sp. Sample_24 | reverse complement strand
AGCCTTCAAGCCTGCTGTACATGATCTGGGCCTCGACCCAGCACTACGCCGACTTCGACCACCAGGTGAACATCCTCAATGACCATCAGCCGCTGTCGGACATGCAGTTCGAGCGGGCGATACAGACGGTGACCAGTGTGATTCTGCGGGGGATCGGGTTGGAGCCGTAGGTCGGAATCCAGCGGCTCCTGCAGCCAAGGGGTCAGCTTCTGACCTGATTGTTGTGATTAACTAAATCCTTCATGTTTTCTCGTTTAATTATATTGCTTTTCCTTTGTAATGCGTCTTTGAAATTGGCTCGTGCGCTTGCTGTAGTACTTTGGTCAAGATTTTTTTTTATTTCTGAAAGTTCCTTGCTCTGCGTTGGAGTGCCGGTGGCAATGAAGTCTGGGTTTTCCTTCTTGAGGGCGTCATATGCTATTCCAATGTCTTGGAGTATTAATCTGTGCTTAGAAGTTCTGCTAGGTTGAGCACTTCTTCTTGGTCCGCGAGTAGTCGCTGGAAGCTCTAGTATTGGGACGCGATGGACGGGCGTTCGACCAAGTCCGGGCTGCTGCAAACTGGTGGGGGACTGATCAGTTAGTGAGTTCTGTATTGGGTTGCTATATGTTGAAATAGGCGAACTGACTGCGCTGGATGTTTGTGATTGGGCTTTGCTTATAGAACTATGTCTAGTGATTACTGAATCACGTGGCCTAATGATCACCGACGCGCGAGAACGGTTGAATAGGGTACTAAGAACGTGGTATTTACCATTTCCAGTAGGATCAAAAAAATTTATCGGATCATTTTCGCAATAAGCATAAGAGTTAATTCCCCCGTCATCAAAAGGACTCAGCTCATCCGGGCTATTGAATCGCATCAACACAGGATTATAAAATCGATTGCCATGGCCTAATGGATAATGGCCCGTAATGTCGTCAGGATACTCACCATTAAACCCGAATAAACGACTTAAGCCGCTGACATTCGGGTGATGGCCGTAGGCGGTATAGGAAAATTTCCGAGAATTAACTGGCGAAAGGGATTGCAGCAACGAGTGCGCCTGATCGGTCACCAAAAGCGTTTTTTCGGTAACCCCTGCTTCACTTTGTTGCTGCGCCAACAGTTGAGTTCCATGGCGCAGGATTGTTCGTTGCGTCTGCTGTCCCAGCTCGGTAGTCAGGTGGTTCACTTGATAAAAACGCTGTGTGCTGTTACCCGCCAGTAGCCCGACGCCCGTGAGGCGGTCGAGTGGGTCGTATTGATAGCGGCAAAGAATGTTCAATGATGAGTCCGACATATCGAGATCCACGCTGGCGAATTGACTGTGCGTTAGCATCGAAGATATGTCGAGTGGCGTCTACTAGCAGAACTGATAGGTAAGGAGTCTGGAAGTTGGTGTTGTAGCGCTGGCCTCATCGCGGGCAAGCCCGCTACCACAGTGGTTTATGGCGTAATCAAATGCTGTGTACACCAGCGATCCCTGTGGGAGCGACTGTCTTCCCCTGCCATTCGTCACCGCCATTCAGTGCCGTCCCGCAACATGATACGGATTGCGCGGATCATGGTTCCAGTCCAGAAACGGCTTGCCGGTGTCCACCGGAACCATCTCGATACAATCCTGCACCGGGCAGGTGATCTGGCATAGATTGCAACCCACACATTCTTCATCGATCACTTCATAACGATGGGTCCCGTCGGGATTTTTCAGGCTGGCCACGGCCTGGTGCGAGGTGTCTTCGCAGGCGATGTGGCAACGACCGCATCCGATACAGGCCTCTTGGTCGATTTTGGCAATCACTTGATAGTTGATGTCCAGGTATTTCCAGTCCGTGGTGTTGGCCACCGCGCGTCCGGAAAACTGCGCGATGCTGGTGTAGCCCTGGCTGTCCATCCAGCGCGACAGCCCGTCCTTCATCTCCTCGACAATCCGGAAACCGTGGAGCATCGCCGCGGTGCAGACCTGCACCGAACCACAGCCCAACGCGATGAATTCCGCGGCATCGCGCCAGTTGCCGATGCCGCCGATGCCACTGATCGGCAGGCCATGGGTCTGCGGGTCGCGGGCAATTTCGGCGACCATGTTCAGGGCAATCGGCTTGACCGCCGACCCGCAATAACCGCCGTGGGTGCTTTGGCTGCCGACCATGGGGTTGGCGACCATGCGTTCCAGGTTGACGCTGGTAATGGAGTTGATGGTGTTGATCAGCGACACCGCATCCGCACCGCCACGGTGAGCCGCGCGGGCGGCGACGCGGATGTCGGTGATGTTCGGCGTGAGCTTGACGATCACCGGCAGCGAGCAATACGTCTTGCACCAACGAGTGACCTGTTCGACGTATTCCGGCACCTGGCCGACCGCCGCACCCATGCCGCGTTCCGGCATGCCGTGGGGGCAACCGAAGTTCAACTCGATACCGTCGGCGCCCGTGGCCTCCACCAGCGGCAGAATGTGTTTCCAAGACTCTTCGACGCAAGGCACCATCAACGACACGATCAATGCGCGGTCCGGCCAATCTTTTTTCACCTGGGTGATTTCCCGCAGGTTGATCTCCAGCGAGCGGTCGGTGATCAGTTCGATGTTGTTGAAACCCAGCACTTCACGGTTCGGCCCGAAATGCGCCGAATAGCGTGACGATACGTTCACCGCCGCCGGGTCTTCACCCAGGGTTTTCCAGACCACACCGCCCCAGCCCGCCTCGAAGGCGCGGACCACGTTGTAAGCCTTGTCGGTCGGCGGCGCGGAGGCCAGCCAGAACGGATTGGGCGACTTGATGCCAGCGAAGACAATCGACAGATCGGCCATTTACGCAGCCTCCACGTTGAGCATCAGTTGAGTGTTGATTGCTTCGGCGGCGCGCTTGCCGTGTTGCACCGCTTGTACGGTCAGGTCCTGGTCGAGGCTGGTGCAATCGCCACCGGCATACACCCCGGGAATGCTGGTGCGCAGATTTTCATCGACTTCGATGCGCTCGCCCTGACGCTTGAGTTCACGGGCCAATGGGTCGGCGAGGGCGCTGCCGTCAAAGGCCTGGCCGATGGCTTTGAAGATGGCGTCGGCGGCTAGTTCGAACGTTTCGCCGGTGGTTTGCAGGCGTCCTTCGACCAGATGGGTGCGGGCGAATCGCATGCCGCGCACCCGGCCAGCGTCATCGAGCAGCACTTCTTGCGGTTGGGCCCAGGTCAACAAGCGCACTTGATTGGCCTTGGCGATGTCTTGCTCATGCAGGGTGGCGCCCATGTCCTCGACGCCACGGCGGTACACCAGGTTGACATCGTGAGCACCGAGGCGGGCCATTTGCACGGCCATGTCAATGGCGGTGTTGCCTGCGCCGAGGACGATGCAATGCTCGGCAAGCGGTAGCTGGGTGAGGTCATCGGCCTGGCGCAGTTCGCGGATGTAATCGGTCGCGGCCAGAAGCCCCGGTGCGTCTTCGTGGGCCAGCCCCAGTTGCTTGCTCGCTGCCAGACCGAGGCCGAGAAACACCGCGTCGAATTGTTGATGCAGCTCGCTCAGGCTCAGGTTGTCACCGAGTTTTTGTCCGTGACGGATTTCGATGCCGCCGATCTGCAGCAGAAAATCCAGTTCCTTTTGCGCGTAGTCGTCCACCAGTTTGTACTTGGCGATCCCGTATTCGTTAAGTCCGCCAGCCTTGTCCCGGGCCTCGAAAATGACCACGTCATGCCCGTGCATGGCACTGCGGTGCGCACAGGACAGCCCGGCCGGACCGGCGCCGACCACGGCGATGCGTTTGCCGGTTGCGGCGGCGCGGGGGAACGGGTGCTCACTGAAGTGCGCGTTGTCCACGGCATAGCGCTGCAACAGGCCAATCAGTACCGGCGCACATTCGTGGGCGTTGTTGCGCACGCAGGCTTGCTGGCAAAGGATTTCCGTCGGGCAAACCCGGGCGCAGCTGCCGCCGAGAATGTTGGCCGAGAGGATTTTCTGCGCCGCACCTTGCACGTTTTCCTGTTGGATATTGCGGATGAACGAAGGAATATCGATTTCGCTCGGGCAGGCGTTCACGCACGGCGCGTCGTAGCAATACAGGCAGCGCGAGGCCTCCAGATGCGCCTGGCGATCATTGAGCGGCGGCGCCAGATCGGTGAAATGGCCGGCGAGGGCGGCGGCGCTCTCGGCGGGGTGCGGGAGATGGTCGAGGGTCTTGATCACGGTTTTTGGCCTCACGGTGAATTGAGGTGCTGCCTCTGAACGGGCACTGTTCTTTGTTTCACCCTGTGGCGAGGGAGCTTGCTCCCGCTGGGTGGCGAAGCCGCCCCAAATGCGGCCTGCTGCGCAGTCCAGCGGGAGCAAGCTTCCTCGCCACAGGGAATCGGGTCAGCGTTTCACGGGCGTGGGCTGATTCAACTCCGCCCGCTTGCTCAGCAAATCAAACACCGCCGGATACGCCGGCCGTTCGATATAGCGCCCGGCACCCCGTTCTGCGCGCAGGTCGCCATCGGCCCAGACCACGCGTCCCTGGCTGATGGTATGGCTCGGCACGCCGCGCACGGTCTTGCCTTCGAAGATGTTGAAGTCGACCTGCTGGTGATGGGTCTTGGCGGAAATGGTCCGCGTGCCCAGCGGGTCCCACAGCACCAGATCGGCATCGGCGCCGACCCGGATCGCGCCTTTGCGCGGATAGAGGTTGAAGATCTTCGCGGTGTTGGTGGACGTCAGCGCGACGAATTGCTGCATCGAAAAGCGCCCGGTATTCACACCTTCATCCCACAGCACCGCCATGCGGTCTTCGATACCGGCCGTGCCGTTGGGAATTTTGCTGAAATCATCCTTGCCCGCGGCTTTTTGCTCGGCGCAGAAACAACAGTGGTCGGTGGCGGTCGTGTGCAGGTTGCCCGCTTGCAAGCCATGCCAGAGCGCCTCTTGATGACCCCGAGGGCGGAACGGCGGACTCATCACGTAGCCAGCGGCGGTCTGCCAGTCCGGGTGCTGATAGACGCTGTCGTCCAGCAACAAGTGCCCGGCCAGCACTTCGCCGTAGACCGGTTGGCCCTTGGCCCGGGCGTAGGTGATTTCATCGAGGGCTTCCTTGGTCGAGACATGCACCAGATACAGCGGCGTGCCGAGGGTTTCGGCAATGCGGATCGCCCGGCTCGCGGCTTCGCCTTCAACTTGCGAAGGGCGCGACAGCGGATGCGCTTCCGGCCCGGTCATGCCCTGGGCCATCAGTTTGCGTTGCAGGTGATAGACCAACTCACCGTTTTCGGCATGCACGGTGGGCACCGCACCCAATTCCAGGCAGCGCTCGAAACTCGCCACCAGGGTGTCATCGGCGGCCATGATCGCGTTCTTGTAAGCCATGAAATGCTTGAAGCTATTGACCCCATGGTGGATCACCAACTCAGCCATCTCTTCACGGACCTGCTCGCTCCACCAGGTAATGGCCACATGAAAGCCGTAGTCGGAGGCTGACTTCTCGGCCCAGCCACGCCACTGATGGAACGCCTCCATCAAGGACTGCTGCGGATTGGGAATCACAAAGTCGATGATCGACGTGGTGCCGCCGGCCAGTCCCGCCGCCGTACCACTGAAGAAGTCTTCGCTGGCCACGGTGCCCATGAAGGGCAGTTGCATGTGCGTGTGCGGGTCGATGCCGCCGGGCATCAGATACTGGCCGCTGCCATCGAGCATTTCTGCACCTGCAGGAATATCCAGGTTTTCGCCGATGGCCTTGATTACGCCGTCTGCGCAATACACGTCGGCGCGATAACTTTCATCATGGGTAATAATGGTAGCGCCACGGATCAACAGAGACATTCCGAGTTCCTCGCAGGCAATGACCGGCTGATACCGGTTCTAAGTGTTTTATATGAAACGAGTGCTGAAAGGGCTATTCCTGTCAGCGCTGTCAGGATTAAACGCTAGCTGCAGTTTATGGAATCGGCAAGAATATTTTTTATAAGCTTATTCCATAGATAAATATTTGATAAATAACGTTTAAAATTGAGATTCACCAAAATGGTGAGGCCGCTCACCATTTTGACGCACTTGACAGGATCTAAATATGGTCAAGATTTCTTATGTGAAATCAGCTGTTTGAGATTGGTCTATGGTGTATGCGCGACTTTGAAAAAAAATTCACGCACCAGATTGAGTCCTGACTGATTGGACAACTTGCCTGGCATTCGGCCTGAGTGGCACGGCACATACTTCATTCAGTCAATAAAACCGATAAACATCAGTTGGTTGCAAAGTGTTATGGAACTGCCCGATGCGCAAGCGGGGCACTCGGCACGTTTATTGATTCCGCCAGTCCCTGATGAGCAACAATAATCAAAAGAACAGTGGAGCGGCCATGCAACAGATCAGATCGCAAGTGACCGAGCGGGACGGCTTGTTCGAGCTCGAAGCCGGCAGCGATGTCCTCGACAGTCCCCGTTACAACCACGA
>NZ_RCNW01000360.1:0-1006 GCF_004307605.1 Pseudomonas sp. Sample_24 | reverse complement strand
TGTTCGACGAGTTCGAAGGCAAGAAGAAGGTCGAGCTCGGTTCCGGTGACGTTAAATACCACCAGGGCTTCTCGTCCAACGTGATGACCACCGGCGGTGAAGTGCACCTGGCCATGGCCTTCAACCCGTCCCACCTGGAAATCGTATCGCCAGTGGTCGAAGGTTCGGTTCGTGCCCGTCAGGATCGTCGTAACGACCCTACCGGTGAAAAAGTCCTGCCGATCTCCATCCACGGTGACGCTGCTTTCGCAGGTCAGGGCGTGGTGATGGAAACCTTCCAGATGTCGCAGACCCGCGGTTTCAAGACCGGCGGTACCGTGCACATCGTGATCAACAACCAGGTCGGTTTCACCATCAGCAACCCGCTGGACTCGCGTTCCACCGAGTACGCCACCGACGTCGCGAAAATGATCCAGGCGCCGATCCTCCATGTGAATGGTGATGATCCGGAAGCCGTCCTGTTCGTGACCCAGCTGGCCATCGACTACCGCATGCAGTTCAAGCGTGACGTGGTGATCGATCTGGTCTGCTACCGTCGTCGCGGCCACAACGAGGCCGACGAGCCTAGCGGCACCCAGCCTCTGATGTATCAGCAGATCACCAAGCAGCGCACCACCCGTGAGCTGTATGCCGATCGTCTGACCCAGAGCGGTGTGATGGACGCGGAACGCGTTCAGGCGAAAGTCGACGAATACCGCAACGCGCTGGACAACGGTCTGCACGTAGTGAAAAGCCTGGTCAAAGAGCCGAACAAAGAGTTGTTCGTGGACTGGCGTCCGTATCTGGGCCACGCCTGGACCGCGCGTCACGACACTCGTTTCGATCTGAAGACCCTGCAGGAACTGTCCGCCAAGCTGCTGGAAATTCCGGAAGGCTTCGTGGTTCAGCGCCAGGTCGCGAAGATCTACGAAGACCGTCAGAAGATGCAAGCCGGCGGCCTGCCGATCAACTGGGGTTACGCCGAAACCATGGCGTACGCGACCCTGGCGTTCGAAGGTCACCCGAT
>NZ_RCNW01000121.1:0-1012 GCF_004307605.1 Pseudomonas sp. Sample_24 | reverse complement strand
ATGTAAACCGCGAGGTTGGTGTTGAGGATCTGCAGCGGTTCGTCGATCCAGCCCATGCTCATCAGGAAACCGTTGAGCAGGCCGTTGTTGCTGAGGATGCCCATCCACGCATAGACGCGGATCAGGATCGCGGTCCAGGTCGGCATCATGATCAGCAGCACCAGCACCGTTTGCAGCTCTTTGCGGGCGCTGGCAATGGCGTAGGCCATCGGGTAGCCGATCAGCAGGCAGAGGATGGTGCTGATCAGCGCCATCTTCAGCGAGCCGAGGTACGCGGCGATGTACAACTCGTCATCGCCCAGCATCGCGTAGTTGCCCAGGTTCAGCAGCAACTGCAGCTTCTGTTCGGCGTAGCTGTAGATTTCAGTGTACGGCGGGATGGCCACGTCGGCTTCGGCAAAGCTGATCTTCAGAACGATGAAGAACGGCAACATGAAGAACAGGAACAGCCAGATGAAGGGAACCCCGATGACCAACTGGCGGCCACCGGGAATTATTCGATTGAGACGGCGTTTGAATTTGCGCATGTTCATGAGCGAAGTACCACGCCGCTATCGTCTTCCCAGTACACGTAGACCTGATCACCCCAGGTCGGACGCTGCCCGCGACGTTCGGCGTTGGCGACGAATGACTGCACCAGCTTGCCGCTTGGCAACTCGACGTAGAACACCGAGTGCCCGCCCAGGTAAGCGATGTCGTGCACCTTGCCGCTGGACCAGTTGTACTGGCAGGTCGGCATGTCGGCGGTGACCAGCAGTTTTTCCGGACGGATCGCGTAGGTCACCGACTTGTCCTGTACCGAAGTGCTGATGCCGTGGCCGACGTAGATCTGCCGGTCCAGGTCTTTGCAGGTAATGATCGCGTGGCCTTCGGCGTCGTCGATCACTTCACCTTCGAAGATGTTGACGTTGCCGATGAATTCGCAGACCAGGCGACTGGTCGGGGTCTCGTAGATGTCGATCGGGCTGCCGATCTGGGCGATCCAGCCCAGGTGCATGATCGCGATGCGCTC
>NZ_RCNW01000347.1:0-46611 GCF_004307605.1 Pseudomonas sp. Sample_24 | reverse complement strand
CAGGGTCGCGGACTTCGTTTTCACAGCCTCATTGATCTTCGACCAGTCAAAAAGTTGCTGACCATCGAGGGGTACACCCTTGGCAATTTGCTCGATCCGCGTCCTCAGTAAGCTGAACCAAGATTCAGCTTCCGCCTTTTCGAAGCCCACGGTGGATATTTGCACGAGCCAATCAGCCTGGGAGGGAAGGGCGGGGACACGACGCCTGCGTTCGTTTAAAGCTGTTTCGGCTGTCTTTGCCGCGGTCTCTAGGCCGTCGGTGACAAATTTTTCAAATCCGGCCAGTCGTGCCTTCGCTGCATCGTCTAGAGCTTGATGGCAAAGAACGCATCGTGAGTCATCTGACACGTTCGGGAATGCGGACTCAGGATACGCCGCGGCAGCGGAATAAGCGCGAGCGTGCTCCCACATCTGCTGCCACGTTGCCGAGCCGACACCCTCCAGTTCTGCTTTCCCGAATATAGCGGCCGCAGCCTCTTCACTTGCTTTACGTGACTTCACGGCTTTTTCATTCAGGCCGACTAGCTCAAGCGCGGCAGCATCATTTGAACCTAATTGCAGCGTGGACATCGATGTTTCGATGCTCTTCAGAGCTGTTTTCTCTTTGCCAATCGCCTGGATTCGACCAGAAATATTTTTCTCGGCAAGGAGTGCTTCCTTCTCGATCCTTTCACGGGCAAGCTCCTCGGTATATGAGCATTCTTTATCAATGCTTGACGACGGGGTCGTGCTTTTGAGGGCCTGCAACCATTTCGCTTCGGCCGTGACCGAAAGGGCACTTGGCAGGGTTGGGAGGGCCCCTTTGAGTTTTTCTCTTTCTCTGGTCAGCTCTGCGTTGACTGCATCGGCAGTGGCGATGAGCGCCGACACAAATTTCATGCGACTCGGTTCATAGCAAGCTTCAGTTCGCCCCATGTATTGTTGTGCGGCCTTGCTGTCGAACACCTGCGCTTGACGCAACGCTTTGTGGGGGCCGCTTGGAATGTCCCACTGGACGTCAACGGATTTCCCGTCAATTGATACTTTGAATTGAGCACGGCAATCCGTAGGGTTGGGATCGAAGACGTTGCCCCGTATTTCATCCTTGGATCGTGAGCCGCAAATCTGCTTTAGCAGCCGGGCAAAGCCGCTTTTACCAGTGCCATTCTGGCCGTAGATGACAGTCAGGTTCGAGCTACCAAACGGGAGATTGGCCCCGGCTTTGATGGCGTTGAGACCATGCACCTCCAGGATTTCATCAATCCTCACTGGCGGTCGGGTTGCGGCCTGGGAAAGTGTGCCAGGCACTACGCTTAGAAAACCTGGGTCAGGCTGGCCCTTAGCTTCCAGCTGGCAGAGTCTTGACAGCTCCTTAATTTTCCCTTCATTCAGCTGGCGCTTCGTGTCGATCATCATACGCGCAGCAGTCTGCAGCCACTTCGGACGACCATTTAGCCAAGACTCAAAATCGTCCATCACTACCGGTTCTTGCTCAAGCGTCGACATGCTTCCTATCCCACGGCTAAATCTGTGAGATTAGGCGTAAGGTGGCTTTTGGCCAGTATTTGGCTGCTGGTTTGGCGACTAAAATGTAACTTGGAAAGACTCGCGTTCAGAAATAGCTTCCTAGGGACGCTTTCGCCGTTTGCACCCGCCATATGTTAATGTGCCATCATCAGACTATTTCAAGGAAAGATCTTATGGGATGGAAAGGCACGCTCAGGTCAATGCAGGCTTCAGCATGTCGTGCGGAGCGCAATTCACATCGCCGGCAGCGCGAATTGGAGCGCCAACACAAAGAGTACGCGCGCATGGAGGCCCTTGAGCAGGCAGCCTATGAGGTGGAGGTTTACGAGAACCACGTCGAGGTCTTGCTTTCGGTGCACAAAGATTGCGGTGATGTCATTAACTGGAAGTCCCTGCTGAACAGTGTTGAGCCTAGGGAGCCATCTCTGGACGTTACCGCTGAAGCAGCAGCATCTGATGCACTAGCAACCTATGCGCCTAATTTTTTGGCCCGCCTACTCAGACTCGAAGCCCGACAGCGCAGAGCCCTGAGTCGCAAAGTGGAAGAGGGGAAAGCTGAAGATCTGCGGCGTTTTCAAACGGCACATTCCGATTGGCGCCAGGCTCATGCCAACTGGGCTGATGAACGGGAGCTGGCGCACCGCATTATTAACGGTGACAAACAAGCCAAACTGGATGCGATCGAAGCGTTCGAGCCATTCACCGAAATCGCTCATCTGGGCTCGGGTATTGAGTTGATTGTCCATGAGTCCGGCTTAGTGGAGGCCCGGCTGGCTATTCATGGCACGCACGTTATCCCGAGCGAGATTAAGTCACTCCTGAAAAGCGGAAAGCTGTCCACTAAGGCCATGCCGATCGGCCGTTTCAATGAGCTGCATCAAGACTACGTATGTAGCTGCGCGCTGCGTGTAGGTCGAGAGCTGCTGGCGATCCTGCCTGATGATTTGGTGATGGTGACGGCACTCGATAACGTGCTCAACAGCTCCACAGGCCATTTGGAAGAGCTACCGATCTTGAGCGTAGCTTTCTCCCGAAACACGCTGGATTCGCTCAACCTTGATGCCATTGATCCGTCTGAAGCAATGAAGAACTTTGTTCACAGCATGGCCTTCAAGAAGACCCAGGGTTTCTCAGCCGTCGTTGCACTGGATGCCAGGAGTTTCAATCTGCAACGCGCTTGAATGCAAGCCCGGTGCAGCTAATGTCACAGCTAGCTGCGTCGGTACCCTCAGGAGGCCTTACCTCGTTCACCCATTGCCTGGATCGGCATCTCGTAAAATGCACGGGAGACCAAAGGCTCATTACTACTCCTGCTAGAAGCGCTATCATCCCGCCACCAGCTCAAGTGGGGGCCCTCTTGATCGGGCATTCGCCTGCACCCCCTGAGCATCTGAGACAAGGAAGGTTGCGCATGGACGAGCTCGTTCAACACGTCACCCCACAAGAAGAACCAAAGCCGAAAGAGTTCAAGATCCTCGCTACCTTGGTATCAAAGCTCAACCTTGCAGACTTCCAGAATGCGATTCCGGTTATCCATGAGCTACGCCTCTCGAACGAAACGAGTGAGCGTTACCTCAACGCTACGCTGACGCTGACCTCTTCACCGGAAGTGTTCAAACCGAAAACCTGGCGTATCGAAGAGGTAGCGCCCGAGTCGTTTCGATCCATTCCTGGCCTAGACCTCATTCTGGATGGGCCTCTGCTGAGTAGGCTCACAGAAGCCGAAATGTCTACGTTCTCCTTCACATTGGAGGCGGATTGCAACGAGGCGGAAAACGGTCGCAAAGTGATTGCTCAGCTCGAGCAGGTCGTTGAGCTACTGCCCCGCAATCAGTGGGGTGGGTTAAGGCATATCCCAGATATGACAGCTGCGTTTGTTCAACCGAACGATCCGGCTGTGGAGCGGCTGCTTAAGCAGGCTGCTGAATTGATGCGCTTGAGTGAAAAGTCGCCCGCTTTGGATGGTTACAGCGGTGGGCCCAAGCGGGCTTGGCAACTGGCGTCAGCCGCATGGGGCGCAGTTGCACGCATGAAACTGGATTACTCCTTGCCGCCGGCCAGTTTTGAGCAATCCGGTCAGAAAGTGCGTAGCCCGAGCCAGATCGCAGATTCCGGCCTGGCCACTTGCATGGATCTGACCCTCTTCCTATGTGCAGCATTGGAGCAGATCGGCCTTAACCCGGTAATCGTTTTTACTCGCGGTCATGCTTTCGCGGGGGTTTGGCTGAAACCAGAAGAGTTCACCACCACCTTAATCGACGACGTTTCGACTGTGAGGAAGAGGGTGAAGCTCAAAGAGCTTGCTCTGTTTGAGACTACGTTGCTCACTCAACCATCGATCCCTCCCTTCGCCTATGCAGTTGAACGTGGAGCCAAGCAGATCGATGAGGAGGCTGAGTCCGAATTTGAAATGCTGCTTGATGTACGGCGTGCCCGCCTGCAGCGCATCAAACCGTTGGCCAGCTCCGAAGCGCAGATTGCCCGAGTCGTTACGACTGATTTGGACGATGGGCCAGGCCTTCTCATTGAAGATGGCGATGATATCCCCGATGAGATCGTCAACGTTGAAGTCGAAGACATTGCCAAGCTTAGCCCCAAAGACAGGCTAGAACGTTGGCAGCGAAAACTGCTTGATCTCTCGTTGCGTAACAATTTGCTCAACTTCAAGTACGGGAAGAAGGCGCTCAAGCTTGAGGCCCCGGATCCTGGCGCTCTCGAAGACATTCTTGCCAGCGGACAGTCGCTGAAGCTTCTGACGCGGCCTGACCTCATGGATGGAGCTGATCCACGTGAGAAAGAGCTGTATGAACAGCGTGAGCGTGAGGATGTTCGCCGGCGTCATGCAGAGGACGCCCTGAAGCGTCGAGAGGTGTTTGTAGCTCTCACCAGCCGTGAGATGGACGTGCGCTTGACCGAGCTCTATCGCGGCGCTCGTACAGCACTGCAAGAGGGTGGCGCCAACACGCTGTTCTTGGCTGTCGGTTTCCTGAAGTGGACGCGAGAAGATAAGGCCGGTCAAAAGTACACTGCGCCCCTGGTGCTGATACCAGTCAGCCTTGAGCGTAAGAGTGCGCGTTCTGGTTTTTCGATCGTGCTCCATGACGATGAGCCTTGCTTCAACCCTACGCTGATCGAGATGCTTCGACAGGACTTCGAACTGGGCCTGGGGTCGCTCGAGACCGAGCTACCTCGTGATGACTCGGGGTTGGACATCGTCGGCATCTGGAGGCGAGTAGGTCACGCTATCAAGGACATTCCTGGATGGGAGCTGTCCGAAGATGTGACCTTGGCCATGTTCTCTTTTGCCAAGTACCTTATGTGGAAGGACTTGTCAGAGAACGCCCATCACCTACGGCAGAATTCTGTCGTTCAGCACCTTCTTGATACACCTCGGGACTCGTTTGCATCGGGTACACCATTCCCGGATGCAAAATTCCTGGATCGTGATTACGGCCCTGCAGATGTGTTCTGCCCACTGCCATCTGATTCGTCCCAGCTTGCCGCGGTCATGGCTGCATCCAAAGGAAAGGACTTTGTGCTGATCGGGCCACCTGGTACCGGTAAAAGCCAGACGATTTCAAACATGATTGCTCAGTCGATCGCTCAGGGTCGGCGTGTGCTGTTTGTCTCCGAGAAGATTGCCGCTTTGGACGTCGTCTATAGGCGTCTTCGTGAAATCGGCCTCGGAGAGTTCTGCCTCGAGCTACATTCCAGTAAAGCCCGCAAGGCTGATGTATTGGCTCAGCTGCAGTCAGCCTGGGAAGCTAAAGGGGAGGTGGATGTGGATGCGTGGGAGGTCGAGGCTCAGCGGCTGGCCTCTATTCGCGACAGCTTGAACATCTATGTAGAGCGTCTCCATAACCGATACCGGAACGGTTACTCCGTATACGATGCGATCGGTACCGTTACCTCCGGTACTGACGAGCCAATAGCGAGCTTGAATTGGCTGTCGCCTGAAACTCATGACCAGAAAGCAATGCTGGACATTCGTGAGCTCGGCGACCGTCTTGAGGTTAACGCTCAAGAGGTGGGTTACGAAAATCTCGGCGGCCACGCTCTTTCCGGGATCGGTCAAACAGAGTGGTCTCCGCATTGGAGGCAAGAGTTTGTTCAAGCAGCTCGTGATGTGCTGCCTTCGGTTCTAGAGGCACAAAAAGCGATTCATCGCTTCATCGAATTGGCAGGGCTGCCGACAGTTCCCCACACACCTTCGCCTCTTGAAGGTCTGTCGACTCTTTCTTCGGTGCTGCCCACCGCAGCTGGTCATGACTGGCGCTTCGCTTTGTTGCCGAACGCTCGATCAATTGCACAGCGCTTAACGGATGGCTGTAACTGGATTGAGGAGCACCGGGATCTTACTTCCAAGCTGTCTGCTATCTGGCCTGCCAGAGTCGCGGGTGATGCCAGGCGTGCGATGGATTTGCTGAGTCAGCGCAGGTCGACTATGGGCTCCCTGGGTGCTGCTTGGGCTCCAGCCGTAGTGGAAACGCTTCAAGATGCGCTTTCAAAATTCTCAACAATCAAAGAGCTCTCTGATCAGCTCTCCGTAAGCTATAGCGAGTCGGTAGAAGGGCTCGAGGTCGAAAACCTGCACCAAGACTGGCTAAAGGCTGACGATGCCATCTGGCCTAAATCCTGGTTAGGCAAACGACGCGTTACGGCCTCACTTGCTGCTGTGCAGGCCGCTCCTGGAGAAGCGGACGTAGCGAAGGATCTTTCGACTTGGATCGAAATCCGTGCCGTCAGAAAGTCGATTGACGAACTCCAACCGGGAGCCCAGTGCGCCGATGTTTGGAGTGGGGCAAAGACCAACCCTGGCCACCTATCGCGTGCCATTGCCTTCCAGATCGCTTTGTCTAATCAGTTGAGCAATTCCGGGTGGCACGACGAGGGGTTCGAAGCCATCGAGCAAGGGCAGCTTGGCGAAGCGCTGAAGGCTCAACTATCCCGCATGCGCGCTATTGTTCGCCTCGACGGTGAGTTGGCGGAGTTCACAGAGCTTGCGAGTCAGACTGCGGAGCTTTGGAAGGGCCTCGCTACTGAGACCGAAATACTTACGGCAGGGTTGCAGTTCCAGTCTGAGCGACGCGAGATTGAAGAGCGTGGGCGTCTAACCGATGACCATCCTCTTGTGGAGGAGGGACGTTGCGGGAACGTTTTGAAGAATGACGTTGTTCTGCTCAAGAAGCGGGGCATCCTGGAGCGAGATTTGGCAGACCTTTCTGACCTGCGAGAGGTTGTTCCACTTTGGAATGATTTGAAGACAAAGGTGGACGACGCACGTCAGGCTGTGCTGTTCCAGGGCCAGATTGCGGTAGCTTTGGCCAAGCTAGCCGAGAGCCCGGAGCAAATTGCAGGGTTCAAAGGGCCACTCAATGCGTTGCTTGGCGACGGGAATGCTTTGCTCGAGCCTGAAGGCTCCATCATTCAGTCGGGGATTTCCCTTCGTGACAAGCTGAAGAATGTGGAGGCGCGGTCGGCTCACTTGACGGCCGTTGGCCAATTCACCGAGATAACGGTAGCAGCGAACTCAGAGCTTTCGCTCGAAGAGCTCAAGCAGAACTGTGAGCTGATGGTGGCTTCCGAGCCTCGCCTGAGAGCCTGGTGCGCCTGGCGCAAAGTCCGCGATGAGGCGTATGCAGTTGGCTTAGCTCCGATCGTGGAAGCTATGGAGAGCGGCGCCATCACCGCGGGCAAGGTGCGTCGTGTGCTTGAAGTGAACTACGCTCGCTGGTGGCTTAACGCGACCGTCGACAACGAGGCCGTCATCCGCACCTTTGTCAGCGCTGAGCACGAACAACGCATTCGCGATTTCCGAGCGTTGGATGATAAGTTCATCGCCTTAACTCGTGACTGGCTGCGCGCGCGTCTGTGCTCTGAGCTGCCTAGCCAGGAGAGCGTAACGCGTTCATCGGAGTGGGGGTTGTTGCGCCATGAGATGAACAAGAAGACTAGGCACATGCCACTGCGCGAGTTGATGAGCCAAGCGCCAGGTGCACTAACCAAGCTCACACCGTGTCTGCTTATGAGCCCGCTGTCGATCGCCCAGTATCTGCCATCTGATACGACACCGTTCGACTTGGTCATCTTCGATGAGGCATCCCAGATTCCTGTGTGGGATGCGATTGGGGCGATGGCTCGCGGTCGCCAAGTCGTGATGGTGGGTGACCCGAAACAGCTGCCGCCGACATCGTTCTTCGGGCGTGCTGAGTCTTCATCGGAAGACGAAGACACTGAGGCAGATCTGGAAAGCATCCTGGACGAATGCATCAGTGCAAACCTCCCGACTCGCAACCTTAACTGGCACTACCGTAGCCGTCACGAGAGCCTCATCGCATTCTCGAACCAGCGCTACTACAAGTCGGAGTTGGTTACATTCCCGTCGCCATTTACAACCGACAAAGCAGTCAAGCTGCATCCCGTTGCCGGTATCTATGACCGAGGCGGTTCGCGCACAAACCGCATCGAGGCACAGGCGCTGGTAACCCACCTTGTCGCTCGGTTGAAATCGCCAGCCTTCCGCGAGTCTGGCCACACCGTAGGTGTTGTGACCTTCAACGGCGAGCAGCAAAAGTTAATTGAGGATCTGCTCGACGAAGCCTGCCGTAAGGATCCGTCCCTGGATAGCTACTTCTCTGAGTCGCTGCTTGAGCCGGTGTTCGTGAAGAACCTCGAGAGCGTACAAGGCGATGAGCGAGACATCATTTACTTCTCGATCACCTTCGGTAAGGACGCAGCCGGGCACACCTCGATGAGCTTTGGCCCGATGAACGAGAAAGGTGGAGAACGTCGACTCAACGTAGCCATCACTCGAGCACGTCAGGAGCTTGTCGTGTTCTCGACCACTCGCCCCGAACACATGGATCTGTCTCGTACCAAGAATGAAGGTGTACGCGATCTGAAGCACTTCCTGGAGTTTGCTGAGCGAGGGCCGCAGGCCCTGGTTGAAGCTGATCGAGGAAGCGTTGGTGGCTTCGATAGCCCATTCGAGAAAGCAGTTGCGGCTGAGCTTTCCAAGAAAGGCTGGCAGGTCGTTACCCAGATCGGCGTGTCGTCATTCCGCATTGACCTCGGCATCGTGCACCCTGATTCGCCAGGTCGATTCCTTGCCGGCGTTGAGTGCGACGGTGCTACCTACCATCGCAGCGCGACCGCTCGTGATCGAGATAAGCTTCGAGAATTCGTTCTGCGTGGGCTGGGTTGGGAGATCGTGAGGATCTGGTCGACGGACTGGTGGATTGACGCTGCGGGCACTGCAGAGAAGGTTCATCATAAACTCATGGCTTTGCTGGAGTCATCGCGTGCCAAGCAGGCTGCAATCGATGCTGCCGAGGAAGCAGAGCGACTCAAAACCGACGCTGCCGTTGCCGAGGTGATTGAGGTGGTGGAGCAAGTGAGCCAAGTGATCACGGGCGAGGAGGGTATTCCTGTGGCCAATGACCCGACTGGCGCCTTCCAGGAGCTCAAATACGCGAAGGTGGCCACCGTTGAGGCCGCTGCTGAATACGTAGCCTATGTACCGGCAGACTACCCAGTCTATCGTGAGACAGATCCTACTCAGGCCGTGGATGGCGTGAGCCCTGACCATTTCTTCAATGCCGCCTACACGCCGATTCTGCAGAGCATGATCGCCCACGTTGTAAACGAAGAAGGCCCCGTACTCGACAGCGTGCTGTCCCGACGCATCGCCCGGGCACACGGATGGGTTCGTACAGGAGCGCGTATTCGTGATCGCGTTGATCAGATCGCGCGTGCTCACTTCAGGTCTCATGAGGAAGAGCAACTGGGGACCTTCTTCTGGCCAACCAACCTCGATTCAGCTATTCCGCCGTCCTGGTGACGATGACTCCGTGCGCAGCCTGGCGGAAATCTGCCTGCAGGAGTTGTCTGCGCTTGTGGGTGAGATGGAAGCAAAGGGGCATGCGGCTGAGGCCTTGATCCACGCCGTCGCCAAGGAGGCGGGTGTTATGAAGCTCGCACATGCTGGCCGCTCGCGAATCGAGAAGGCCATTCGTCATCACAGGAATGATTAGATTAAGGTGCCCATGGTTTGATTGTTCAAGCCATGGGCTACTTAAGGGAATTGCGTTGGAGGTTTACCTGACTAATGTAAGAAACGGATTGTCCGCCGGTGACTCTTGGGATATCGCTGCCTTACCGCGCAGGAGGTAGCCATTGAGTGAGCTCGTTTTGCGAGGACCTTTAACCTTGCAGGTCCAAATGTTCTGGCCATTAGGCTTTTTAAGATGGACATCCAGTTTCTCAAATTGATGTTGTAGAACACGCCAGGAATCGCTCTTAGGGGACGCTTCGGCCGAGTCTGGATGCTCAGCTACGTAGCGTTGGAAAATGCCCGGCGTTACTAGGAAAAATGTGCCGTCCACGGTATGGACCATGGCCTTGCTGTCGTTGACCACTAAGCGATGACTGTGAACTCCTTCGCGCAGCCACTCGATGAAGGCTAATCCCACGTCGTCTTGACACGGCGAAGCGGAAGACCGCAGGCTTTCCGCAGTTGGTCGAGCTTGGAGTTCGGCCGGCTCCTGCAGCATGTCCATCAGATCGTCGAGATAGGCGAAGTCCTCAGTTAGCGCCACAGCGGTGTGCTGTTGTTCTGCAGCTGCGATCTTTGGCCGAGCTATGGCTGACTCCCTCGCTTCATCGGTCGGCAGGGACGGTGCCACGGTCAACTCAATAGTGCCACTGAAAACTTCGGGTCGGAGTTCATCGGCCCAGACCAGGCTCGGCTGCAGGCAGAGGAAGGTGAAGCGATGCTGCCAGTCACCGTCCGTGACAGTGGCGTTCCAAACAGCTTTGCTTTCCGGTGTCGCTTCCACCAATCCATGTGACTGCAGCTCATCGAACAAGGCGATGTTGGAGGTGGGGATACCGTCCACAGCCTGGGCCAGTAGATGTGCGCGCAGTTTGTCGGTCGTGGTCTTGCTGACCAGCCATAGGTGGTCTTCAGTTAGCCAGCCGGCTGCGCCGGGCTGGTTGAGCTTGAACTCGTTCTTGACCAGATGGCGCAGTCCCGTGAGCAAGTGGTGCTGCAGGGAGTGCTTGGGCGCCTGCAAGGCCTTCGCGGGATTAGCACCGATGTTCTGTGCGGTGGACACCCGGTCAGCTTGCAGCACCAGTTCCCCGAGAATCCCTGCGTGCTCGTAGTGGTCGGCGAGCAGGAACAGCAATTGACTCCATAATTCGGAATAATCGCTTAGCCAGTCGAGCAGGGCGGGCGATAGGATCTGCGTATAGAGCAACCCCGCCGCGGCACCGTGCAGCTTGTATTCGCGGCCTGGGTGGTAGCGGAAACGGTAGGGCTGGCACAGCGGTCCGTGCCAGGGGTGCCAGCGCGCTGCGTTCTGGTACTCCACCTGCAAATCGACGGCGATTTTGCCGATGTCATGGAGCAGGGCACCGTAGGCAATCGCGGCGCTCCAGGCATCGGCTTGTGCCGCGTGGTCTTCTGGCGCCGCACCGCTGGGGAGGAGGTAGGATTGGCGTAGCTTCAAGCAGCAGGCCACGAGTTCCAACCCGTGATCGAGCATGCCCCCGGGATAGGCGTGATGATGGCTTTCGCTCGCCGGGAGTTGCTGTACGAAGCTGGCGTAGCGGCGGATGGGCTCTAGGTAGAGCCGATCAAACTGCGCTTCGGAGAGGGCCGTGTACTGCCAGATGCGTTCGAGCAGCTTTCTCCGGTGGTCGGCGGCGAGTAGCGATTCGGCCGACCGGGGAAGCATGAAGCCCTCGACGAAGGGAGTGGGAGTGAGTTCTGCCGCCTCACCTTTTCGAAATCTAAACCACGAGCGTTTCATCGCATGACCTGCTGTTCGTTCGGGAGGTCCTTTTGCCTTTTCGGATAAGCCTCTTACCCTTGCGCCCCCTTCCATTGCCGCCGTTACCCTTTACCGCCTTGGCCTTTTTTACGGGAGTGATAATTCGAAGCCAGGTCCATCGGAATCGGTGGCCGATCGGAATAGCGACCCCTTTGTCCAGGGCGTAGACTGGCCGGCATCATTGCTAGAGTAGGGGCGCGGATGACGTTAAGTGATGCAGTGTTGATCGTGTTACTGGCCGATCGGATTCATGGCACGGATACGGCCATCCGATCTGCAGCCAAGCGCTGTGCGAAAAAGCTGCCCCGCAGCCAGCGCGATATCGTGTTCAAGATTGGAAACAGCGCAAATCCGCGGCAACTTGTGGCGCACCTTTGTCAGCACTTGTCTGATTGAGTGACCAAGCGAGGTCGTTTTAACCGAAACCTTGCAAGAGCGCGTGCGCTTTAAGTAAACCTTCGGCTAAAACCGCAGTCTCAGTTATTATCCCTGCACTTGTCCCACGCTTAGGAAAATTATTCATGTCCAAACTTGCCGAGTTCAAAGCACTGGAAGCGCAATTGGCCGCGCAGCTGCAACAGCTGGATGCCATGAAAAACGACTCTGGTTTGAAGCAGGAAATCGAGTTTGAGCAGAAACTCAAAGCGTTGCTGGAAGAGTACAGCATGGGCCTGCGCCAGGTGATCAGCATTCTGGATCCGTCCAAGGGTCTGAGCGTACCGACCGCGAGTGCGTCCAGCAGCAGCCAGCGTAAGCCGCGCGAGGTGAAACGCTACAAGCATCCGCAGAGCGGTGAGGTTGTGGAAACCAAGGGCGGCAACCACAAGATCCTCAAACAGTGGAAGCAGGAGCACGGCTCGGACACCGTTGAGAGCTGGGTGCAGTAATCGCTGACTTATTGACAGCGGTACAAGTCACGCAGCAGACAAAATAAAGGCCCCGGATAGGGGCCTTTTTGCTGGGTGAGAGCAATCATGCGGTGAGTCGAGCGGACGTATCCGTGGCTTGATCAGACTGCAAGGCCAACAGGTACTCAGAGGCTTCCCGGGCCTGACCACTGGCGCGGAAAATGGCTCGTTTGTCTTCCTTGAGTATCTTCAACCAGGACGCCAGGTATTCCTCGTGACGCAACTCGCCCGTGGTACCGGTGAGTGCGCAGAGAAACGCGGCGCCCATTTCTGCGACCAGTTCCTCGAAGGCATACGCCGTGGAGCCGAATGCATGCCCGCCGGTGATACCTTCACGGTTCAGACGCGACCGGTGGCCCGACCAGTGTGTCAGCTCATGCAGAGCCGTTGCGTAGTAGCTGCCGACGTCTTCGAACTGCGCCTTCGTAGGTAGTTGGATCAGATCCCGAATCGGCTGATAGCACGCATCATCGCTGTAGCGATGCTCGATGCGCGCACCGCTGGCGACCAGCAGTTGCTCTGCTGGTTCATGATCGATGAAGGTCGCGGGGTCAGTGTGCTCGGTGGAGGCTGGCTCCTCGTCAGGCAAGCCTTCGGTCTGCTCAATGTTGAACAGGCAGTGTGTGCGCAGAATCGCGAACTGCACCAATTTGATGTTGCCCTGCTCATCGCGAACGACTTGGCCGTCCTCGTCATGCGCCTCCTTGCTCATCGGTTTGTACAGCACCGCGAGGGTGGATTGCTCGCCCTTGCGCACATGGCCGCCAGCCTTGCGTGCTTGATTGAAGGTCAGCCAGCGATCCTTGGTGAACCCTCGCAGGCGGGCCTCGGCCCACAAGAGTGGAACGTTGATGCCGGCGTAAGGCCGCCGGGTAATGGCGTTGATGGGGAATGGGGAGTCAGCGCTCGAACCTGCGGTAGTCCAGGGTTTGATCCAAGGGATCACGCCTTGGCTCAGGGCACTGACGATCTTGTTGGTGACGTCCAGGTAGATATCGGACATGGCGTTCTCCGGTTGTGAAGGGGGAACACCTCCCCACCGGGAAGGGTTCCCGGTGGGGTAGAGGGGCAGTGACGGTGCTGAGTGGGTCAGAGGGCAGCGATGTCTACCGCGCTCTCATCAGGCAGTCGGACGAGCAAAAAAGCTGGGCCGCTGTGTGGGGTGACGCGAGCCAGCTGAAGCTGCGGCAAATGAGCAACTACTGAAGTGCCGTTGCTCTGCAGCTCGAGCTGCAGTGCTATGGGATGGTGCAGGGCAAGCGGTGCAGACGTTAGCGCGCTATTGAGCAGTTCTGCCAAGCGCAGTGTGGACTGACCAACCGGCTCCTCGCCTGTGGCAGGTTCAATGAACTGTCGCCAGACACCTGGGCTCAGCACAATGGCAGTGGAGAGGTGGTTCATCCTGGACATGGTGGCCTCCGGTTAGCAGATTCCGCGTCACCTTTCTGAGGTTTGGTGTGGATTTGCCGGATCCGATCAACCCGCCGAGCAGAGAGCGTCCGTCCATTAAAACGCGCCTGAACGTGGGGTCAATCTCCGATCCTGACCTCCTTTGAACGGCTCTATCCAAGGCGTTCAAAGGAAGACTATCGGCCTTGAATTCCTGACCAGTGGCGATCTCCAGTCAGTCTGAACGTAGTGTGTAATGCCTCCCGAAAGGCCCGCTAGGTGCCTCTCGGGAAGCGCGAGGTGCTCGCTTTTAGGTTCAAGGTTTTCCCGCAGGATCAACCTCGGCGGCCAGGTACAGGTGGGTGGAGGTAGCCTCCACCCCCAGCGAACCTGCAGTGCCGCGAAGGCTGGCGAGAACGGGATCGTCAATGTCAAAGTACTCGGCAAAATCATCGCCACCGAATTCATCGCGGGCATGATTCCACCAGGTGTCGAAGTCGTCGACGGCAGGGTTGCAACCGGTGGCATAAGCCACGCGTTTGCGCCCACCGCCATCCGGCTTGCATTCGCCAACCTCTGACATGAGGTAGACGCCGTGGTCTTTGACCAATATGACTCTGCAACCGTTGATACCGGCCTCTGCTAATACGGCGTGAAGTTCAGTGCCTGTAAAACTCAGCATGATGAGATCCTCCAAAATGTGCGGAGGAATGCCACCCATGCGGGAGAATTCCCAGCACTGGTATGGATTGGGTTTGGGGGGCGTCAAAGACGCGGGCTCAATGAGCTATGGGGGATTGGAAGGCGTTCATCACCGGGGAACGGTGACCATGCGAGCTGCCGAACGCGAATCGCATTTGGGGATAACCATCACGTGTGTGACGTAGCCTCAAAGGTTATGGCTACCTGGGATGCTGGAAAACCAGCGATTGCACAATTGGTTTAACAAGCGAACCGACATAGCGTCAATGGTGTTTTTCGCATGGGTCGAGCGAACCAGTGCACTGAGCGCCACCGGTGATAATCGGCGACTGGCAGGTGATCAACGGTCATGAAAATCAGCAGCAGAAGAGTAAGCTAAAGCTTGGATCCAAGTTGGCGGTAACCAAATGGCCCCGAGCGAAATGACGGGAGAGGAGCCAATCAAATGTTGACTACAGCTTCTTCAACCTCCAGTCGGACAAGCATCGGCAAGCATTGCATACACGCTGCGGTTGGTGCTGGCCGGATGGTCAAGCGACTCGAAACGACGCTGCTGCATTCCAGTGCATTAGCTTCAGTGCCCTTCAAGTATCGGCAATTTGGCTTGCAGATTTTCAAGTTGCTCATCTTGCTTGCGGTTGCGTCAGTTGCACTTTTCTTAGCGCTTGGAATGCTTGCGCTTTGGACAATCGCAGCATTGCCAATAACTGCACCTGACAATGAGCCTGATATTTTCGAAGTGAGTCACCCTCGCCATCGTTTCAAGTATCCTGAGATGTATGACGATCACGGATCACTACGCTGATTTTTACTTGAGCTTTTGAATACCTTCGACAACTTGAGATGATCCTTTCCCGGCTTGAAGTTTGGCGCTTTCCGCGCCCTGAGTAAGCAAGCTTTGAACGTTGCTGCCAACGTTGTAACCAGCCCAGCTCATCGCGCCGAGGAAAAACATTGGCAGCACCACGAACATTGTGCCCATAACGTACTCGATCACCTGCGCGGTAACCGTCCCGTCCATGAATCCTGCCGTCGGTAATGACAAAAGCAGCTGGTCGGTGGCGGAGACTTGGTTGTACAGCGTTTCCAGCATGCTCGAATCGATCCAGCGCGCAAGCTCCCACCAGAACGTCAGCATGTGCAGGGTGAACAGCGCGAACGTGATCGTCATGAGCGCCTTGAGCTGGTAAGTGCTGATCAGCAGTACCAGCGGCAAACTGATGATCGTGCCCATGATCAGGAAGGCCTGAACCATCGGCAAGGCCGTTCGCAGCGCATTCATCGCCGGGAAGTTGCTGAACGAGCCCAGGGCCAGGCCGGTGTTTGTCGCCAGATTGTTGAGGCCTTGCGTCAGTGAGCCGCCCCGGGCACTGCTGCCATAGTCCTGGAACACCTGTCCGGGCGCCATACTCAATGACTGCTGCCGCGGGCTCACCAGCTCCCGTAGAGTAGCGTTTTCGATCTCGCTGGCACTCCGCCCGGTCAGCCAGCCCCGCAACTGCGAAATCAGCGACGGATCGACCTCGGCGACCAGGCGATCACGCAGCCCGACCGTGGCATCGCTCCACCACTGTTTGCAGGTGGGGTAACCCGCGTCGTTGTCGAGCCGAGGCAGGGAGGTATCCCGGGTCTCGTCGTATGGCCAGTCGACCCTAGGCGTTCGCGAGCGATCGGTGTCGTAGTAACCCGGTCTGTTGAGCAAGTAGGTCGAGCCGATCCAGGACGCATCGTAGCTCTGCGATTCGTCCAGCTCGGGACGATTGGTGAACAGCCGCGAGCGCGAAAAGCCGTAGCAGTCCCGGGTGAAGTCGGCGACCTCCTGCAGCAGCACCTGGTCGTTGATGCGCGAGCTGTCGATCTCCATGCGCATCGCGCGGATGTCAGGCGCGCACGGAATCGACGCGGTGGCAGCGGCGGTGATGCCTTTGCTCATGGCATGCACCAGGAACCACCACACCGGCACGTTTGCTGACTTCTCACCGATGGTGTTGAAGGTCGTGCCCCAGGCCGTGTCCGCGGGCTTGGCCATGGACACCCCACAGCGCTGGTTCGCCGCATCATCGAAGGTCACCGAGGACAGGTTCAGCGGGAAGAACGGCATGCAGCCAAACAGGATGACCACGTAGCTCATCCACAGCCGGTTTTCGACCCGAGGGATCGTCAGCAGGCCCTTGTTGCCTTCGTCAGCGCCCTGTTGGCGGGCCGACAGCCATTCCTGCAGGATGATCGCGCCGAAGGGCGCGGCGAACAGCCCCGTGTCGGCCAGCGTGTTCCAGATGCCGTTGTTGATGATCCAGGCCAGCAGCGACAGGTAGTACTCGAGGTAGCTGTTGGTGCTCATGTTCATGGCTACCCCTCACACGCGAGACAGTTCGACTAGGATGATCGAGCTGAAGCCGATTAATCCCAGACGCTTGACGCGTTGCTGGTCCACAAGCGCGGGCCGCAAGCGCAACGCCGCGGTCCAGTCGGCGAGGATCAGGGTGTACTGCAGGACGCGCCAACAGGCGAAGTAGGGCGTAGTCCCCCGCGCCTGCGTAAACCAATCAAGCTGGGAGCCCGGCAGTTGCAGTGCCATCAAGGCAATCACCAGAATGACCACTATGGCGCCGAGGATCAGCAGTGCATGACAGATCGTTGACCTCACCGAGAGCGGCATCATGGTGTGCTCCTCCCTTGGTCCGCCCGGTGCAGTCGATCCGGCTCAGGATCGCGCTGATCGATACTGCGCGAGGCGTCGGCGCCGCCGACATGTCGATCGAGCACCAGGCTGGCGGTGTTGGTGGCCAGCGACTGGCGTACCTGCAGCTCGGTTTGCAGCAGGCGGATCTCGCGCTCCAGCGTTTCGACATTACCGTTGAGGGCGGTGGTGGCAGGCTGCGCCGACGCGACATTGGGCTCATGGCTGCCGGCCAGCAGCGTGCGCTGCAGCAGCATCGCTTTGTAGATCACGCTCGATAACGCGGTCTCGCTGGCCAGGCGTCGGGCCAGCAGGTTCTGGTCGGGATCGTCGCGCAACCCCTCGATGACCCCGCGGGAGACCTGCAGCAAGGGGCTGGAAACTTTGCCGAGGTTTTCCGGCGTGGGCTGTTCCGAGCCCGACAACATGCGCTGCAGTCCCTCGAGGTGCTCCGTATAGGTTTCCTGGATCAGTGGTGACAAACCTGTGCCGGCGGTCACACGCAGCGTTTCGCAGTCGTCACAGGTCTCCACCTCGGTTTCACCGAGCACGCGGGTGGCCCATTCGGAGGCCTCCTCGGGGCTCGACCAAGCTTGGCAGATTGCGCCATTCTGGCACCCAGACCCGACGGCCGACGTTTCCCCAACGGCTCGGTTGTGTAGCAGGTTATAGCCCGCCTTGACCACGTCTGAGGTCAACCGGATAGGTTGCTGACCGTTGCCCCCGGCTTTCTGTCCACCGACCCAACTGACACCGTTGTTGCCGTTGTTCGATTCGGTGTCCTTCACCGCCATCACGGCATCACCGTCGGACCGCTCGAGGTTTTGCTGCATCTCCTGGTTCTGCGCCAGCGCGCCCCAGCCGGCCTGGTCGACTTTGTCGGCCATTTTCGCGGCCATTGCCTGGCAGGTGAGCTTGGAGCGGTCGAAGTCGATGCGCCCTTGCAGCACACCATTGCTCAGCAACTCGTACAGCCCGGGGTTGGCGCGCTGAATGATCATCGCCGGTAGCGACATCACCGCCTGCGTGGCGTTCTGTATGACATTGCCCATGATCTGCTGGAAGCCCTGGGTGGCACCGTTGAGCTGGTTCTGCAGGGTGTTCGAGAGGTTCATGTTTCCGCACATCATGTTCGCCCGCCAGGACATGCCGACGCCGAGGCCATTGGGGCGGTAGAGCGAGGAGGGCGCTCCCGCCGCTGATCCGCCGCCGATGGTGTACATCACTCGGTCATCCAACACTTCGGCCTGTTGGCCAAGGTGGTAGCCGCTTTCGGCGGCGTAACCCGCGGTACACACGAGGAAACACAGCAACCCGATTGAGAGGGTGTTCATCATTGGCCTCCATCAAAGTCGATGCTGAACAGGAAGGTCTGACCCATGCGCTGGCAGCAGCGGTAGGGGCGCCAAAGCGACCAGGCATAGGCGCCGTCGTTGTTCTGGACTGTCGAGCTGGGGAAGATCGCGCAGGTGTTCTGGACCGTCGGGACCAGCAACTGCCAGCGGTGGTTATTGACGTTGTTCTCCATGACCTGCTGCGGCGGCCAGTAGCCGGGAGCGGGCAGCGGCTGCAGCGGCCGGTAAACATGCGGCTGGCCAGCGCGCGTGATGAAGTCGCTGGCGCGCTGAGCCATGACGGCAGCCGCCTTGAAGTCGTCGGGCTGCACCAGAAAACCGTGGCGTGGATAGACGCTGCCCCACATGTCCCCAAGCGCTTGGCTGCCAATCTCGCGCATGCCCGGTACGAGCGCCTGCGGGTAGACGGATTCAGGGATGGTCTGGCGCCAAGCCAAGGGGTCGAGCGTGCTGAGGTAGTAGGGTGAAAAAGACACGGCCCCACTCGGGCACGCATAGCCGAAACTTTTCGCCAGGGCAGTCAGCGCCGCGCCGCCGGGATGCCCGATGCCGTCGACGTTCTTGAAGCGCGGAAGGTTATCGCGCTGCAGTGAGGGCGTGATCAGGTTGCCGCCGCCCTGCGACGCCGGCGTCGGCGCCGCCAGTGCGGACATCTCGCTCCAAGGATTACCACCGGTGTTGGAATAACTCGACACCACCAGTTCGGGAATGAAATGGCGGACCTTGGGTGAGGTCCGCACGGTGCAGCCAAAGGGCGTGCAGAGTAGCCAATAGCAGATTCCGACGACTCGGTACTCCAGGCACTGCAGCGAAGTGACGGAGGCGATGATGGCGGGAGTGGTCAGTGCCAGGCACTGCTCAGCCACGACGAGCAGAGCGGCCACAGTGAAGGTTCGGCCGCGCTCTGTCCTCCTGGCCTTTCGGTATCTGCGTTGGGTGGCGGCGGTCACATTCATGGGCAGCGCTCGGCAGGTGGCAGCGGTGGGCATCCGTGCGCCAAGTGTCAGCATCCCGGATCTAACTCAGGAGGAGGACGGGCAAACCGAGTCCGGGGTGATCGGTTTCGTCCGTCGCCGGGTTGAGGGGGCGAATGAGGCGAAACGACCGATGGAGTGAAAATGTAATCCTGTCGAATTTTGCTAAGGGAAAGGGCTTTGACTATGGCTGGCTCTGGGCTGTTCAGGACATACCGCGCAGGCGATCGATCTCTGCGGCGACCTGCAGGGCGGCCTCCAGCTCGGACTGTTGGTACTCTTCCATCAACCGCCAGCGCTGAGCTTTCTCCTCGGGCTCGGTCATGGCCAGGGCGAGGTACAGGCTCGGCGGCACCGCGCGAAACAGTGTCTCCAGGTTCTTCGACAGGACCACGCCCTCGGTGTACTTGCCCGAGGCCTTGCTCGCGGACAGCAGCAGCGCTTTCTGCGCCGGCGTGAGCTTCTTGAAGCGGGCGATCTCCTCGATTTCCGCCGGCGGCATGTTCAAGCAGATCCACCACTCGATCATGTTGAGCATGGTCTGCGCCGCGTCGGGGAAGTCGGCCAGGTTCTGCGTCGCCAGCCAGAACCATGCGCCGAGCTTGCGCCACATCTTGGTGCCCTTGACCACAAAGGGCGCCAGCAGTGGATTTTTGGTGATGATGTGGCCTTCGTCGGTGACCATGATGATCGGGCGCCCCAGGTACTGGTCGCGTTCGGCGAGGTTGTTCACCGTGTTCATCAGACTGATGTAGCTGATCGACATCTGCGCCTCATAGCCCTCACGGGCATAGGTGGCGAGGTCGACGATCGTCACATCGCTCTCCGGCCAGGGCGTGCCGGGTCGGTCGAAGAGGGCGCCCTCGAAGCCTTGGCAGAACAGGTCGATGGACTCGGCCATCTCCTGCGCTCGCTCACGGCGCTTGTCGGGCAGGTGGACATCGCCGGCGACCTGGCGCAGCGCATCACGGACGTGGCGGGTCATGACCTGCTGCTTGGTGGCTGCGCAGTGCCGGGCGGCATCGAGGATGCACTCGCGGATCAGGCTGCGGTCTGCTCGGGTCAGGCGTGCCTCTTCCTTGGCTTCGCCACCGGTGATCATCAGCCGCGCGGTGATCTCCAGCTCGCCCAGCACGTCGCGCTGCTCATCACTATCCGGTGCGACTTCATCCAAGTCTTCGGTCGACAGGCTGGCCACCTGGTCAGGGTGCTCGATCAGCCGCCGGGCATCGGCAAAGGGCGCCAGGCTCAGACCACTGCCGGGTTTGAGCTGGACCTTGTTCACGGACAGCCCGAGGGTGGCGAAGTAATCGCCCTGCAGGCCGAAGGAGTTGCCGGCTTCGACGATGAACAGCCGCGGCCGGTACACGGCCATGACCTGCATCAGGATTGAGACCAGGGTGGCCGATTTGCCGGCGCCGGTCGGGCCGAACAACAGCAGGTGGCCATTCATGGAGCGGTCGAAGCGCGACAGCGGATCGAAAGACAACGGCGCACCGCCGCGGTTGAAGAAGGTAATGCCGGGGTTGCCGGTGCCGATGCTGCGCCCCCAGAGGGGCAGCAAGTTGGCGGCATGCTGGGCAAACAGCAGTCGGGTGTACCAGTTGCGCGTGTCTCGTGCAGGGTTATAGACCATCGGCAGCCAACGCAGGTAGCTGTTGCACGCGGCCACTTCATCACCCTCGCGCACCGGTTGCAGGCCGGCCCCGAGCAGCACATTGGCGGCCTGGATTGAACGCTGGCGCAGTTGCTGTTCGTCGGCGCCACGCAGGTACAGCGCCAAGGTGCCGCGGTACAGCTTGTGCTGGCGGCCGATCAGCGCGCGGGCCTCTTCGACGTCCTGGCGGGTCTGGGTCGAGGCGAGGTTCTCGCCGATGGCTTTGCGCGCTAGGCGGTTGAGCTGCTCCTCGAGTACATCCTGGGGCGTGATCACCAAGGTCAGGCTCATGACCGCCTGCTCGGGCAACTGATCGAACAGGGCGTTCAAGGCTTCGCCCTTGCGCGTTTCACCGGTCAACTGACCGATATGCGGCGGTCTGCGCAGCTTGTCGACCACTATCACGGTGTGGGGTTGTTGATCGAAGTACCAAAGGCCCTGGTCGTTATCGGAACGCGGTTCGTGGAAGAACAGCCGCTCGGCGAAATCGTGGTCGAACGGCAGCGATAGGTCCTCGCCGTCGTCCGTCTCCGGATAGGGCACGCGTCGATAGAACGCTGCGGGGGATTCGCCGGTGAGGGCAGGAGCCGGGTTGAACCAGGGTAGCAACCAGGCGTAAAAGTCGCGCCCGGTCAACCGCCGAGGGCTGACCCCGCAGGCCTGCAACGAGGCCACCAGGCGATCGCAGGTGCGACTCAGCAGTTGAACCGGGCTTTGCCCTTCATCGTCAGCCTGGTCCCCGAGCCGGCGATAGACCACCAGCCGAATTCGCCGGTTGCTGCCACGCCAGGGCAGGTGAGACACGACATGGTCGTCAAACAGCCCGCCCGGTTTGGCGATGGCGTGGAGGTGACACTGCATCGACGCGAGGAAGGCTCCGGTAAACGGCGTGCCTTGTGCCCGAAGGGCGATGTAGCGCTCCAGGCGTTCGAGGTACGGGTAAAAGTCACTGTCGTCCTGGCAGAAGAACTGCACCACCCAAGGCGCCTGGTCGAGTTCGTCGAAGCTGTCCTGCAGCGCATCTTCCAGGGCGTCGCGCGCCGCCATCAGCCACTCGGGTTCACGGCCTTCGGTCCCGATCGGCTGCAGCTCGAACACGGCGCCTACGGAGCGATTGTCGTCGAGCAGAAAGCACTGTTCCTCCTCGAGGTATTCGACCCAGGGCAAGTGGTCGGCGAAGCTGGGATTGTGCGCGTACTGCGCCGCTTCATCGGCGCAGGTTGCCCGCCGACGCTGCGCCGCACGCCAAGGCTTCCAGCGCGGCGGGTCGCGATTCGCGTCATCGGCCATCACAGATCATCCAGGCGTTCGCCCGGCAGCGCGTACTGGACCTTCTCGTACAACGGAAACACCGTCGAGTAGCCTGGCACCGGTGTCTGCTGGGTACCGGTCAGGTGCGGGTAGATGTACATGACCAGGTCGGGATTGGGCAGGCGCGGAAACTGAGCGCGGATCTCGTTGGCGGCGGTGCGGGTGTAGGCGTTCTGGTCGTTGATCAGGTGCTCGGGATCCAGCACCGGACGGCGTAGTTCGCTGCGGGCCTCCTGCAGCTGTTGCTGGGCGCCGACCGAGCCGCTGCCGTTCCAGATATCCAGCATGGTTTGCTCGCCGTGGGGCAGCATTTCATCCTTGCTGGTGGAACAGCCAGCCAGATGCAGGCCAAGCAGCAGGCTAATCCAGATCCAGTACCGAAACGGATGGGCTTTCATGATTCACTCTCCGACCTTTGGGTTCGTAGTCGATGCTGATTTCGTGATCCAGGTGCAGAGCCACCTTGGCCCCAGGCGGGACATAGATGGCGGCGAAGGCTTCGCCGTAGAGCTTGTTGATCCAGTCACGGATGTCGCCGATGCCACCGCTGATGACCGAGTTCAGAGCGCTGGTGCCGCTGTTCTGGCTCAAAGCCAGGCTGCCGCTGGCCGAGTTGATGAACGAGGTGTTGGTCTGCTCGCTGCCCAGCGCCGCGGCAAAGCCGGCGCCAGCCGCGGTGATCAGGCTCTGGCTGCCCAGGTACTGCTGGGCGTTGGAGCGGCGCTCGCCGGAGATGCAGGGAATACCGTAGGGATCGGAGATATAGCCCAAGCCGCCGCGGATGTTCTCGGTGTCCGAGGTCTGGGTGCTGCTGCGATTGCGGCTCACGACTTTTTGCGGTTGCGGCACCGTGCGGACGGTGCCGTCGCTGAAGACAAAGGTGATCGACTCGACCTGGCCGCGCACACAGGACAAGGTCCAGTCGCCTGAGGCGGTGCCGCTCATGACCGCGCCGACCACGTCCGGCAGGTCGATGCCGTTGGCGGTGAGGTTGTCGGGTCCCACCAGTACCTTGAAGGGGTAGGGATCGTTCACCGTGCCGTCCACCGGTACGCGGCCAATCAGGGCTGTCATGGCGATCGAGCCCATCAGCGTCGAGTTCTCGGGAATGGTGTAGATGGGCTTGGCCCCTTCAGTGCGATCCTTGGCGTTTTCCAGGTCGCGCTCGCCTTTGGCGACGGCGCGCAAGTGGTCCTGGCTGCGGTCGATGGCGCTGTTGTCCAGGCCGTGCAGGTCCTTGAATTTCGACGTCAGTGTCGACAGTGGACCGTCGGTTTTGGTGGCGTCCTCCTGGCCGGTGCGCGCATTCGACGGTTCGACCCACTGCACCGCATCAATTGATGTCTGTGCGTTTGAAAACTGTTGCTCGTCACCTGGCTCAAGACCAAAGCCCGCAGGTACATCCGACTTCTCACCCGGCTTGCCGGTGAGCTGGTCCTTGAGCCTGGACAGCAGCCCCTGGGTCTCGCGGTGCTGCTGCTCGGCCTTCTGCCGAGCATCATTGGCCTGCTGGCGCTGTTCGGTGACCTGCTGGGTGACGCTGCTCAACGTGCTCTGGATGCGGCTGTCAATGTTGCCTTCGCGCGTGCGCAGTCGGTTGTTCTCGGTCTGCAGCGTATCGTTACCTTTCTTCAGTGACAACATCTCGCTGCGCATCGCCTTGACCTGACCGATCAGGGTGGCCACCGTGTCGCGTGGCGTGTCGCCAGCGATGCCCAAAGCTTTTGCCTGTTCCGCAGTGAGCGCTGTCTTATCTGGATCATGGGCCGGCTGGCCGTCTGGAGCGACCACCCAGGATTTGCCGATGATCAGCACAATGCCCAGCAGCACGCCGGGTACCAGCCACTTCAGCAGGCTGTTAGCTTTCATGATCGGCAGCCTCCGGCGTTGGCGGGGGCAACAGCAGGGCATGCTTCAGGTCGCCGCCGCGGGTGACTAGGTACGCCACAGTGGTGTCCTCCGGCGTGCGGGCATGACCGAGGTACGCGTGCTGAAACGTTGCGGCGTACAGCGTGGCTTGCAGATGACGCGGGTCCAGCGAGACCTTGCCTGGTCCGCGGTTCACGATCTTCACTGCAGTCACCCAGTAGTCACCCAACCGCCAGGCCGCGAGTGCCTTGATCGAAACCCGTTCGGTAGGCAGCAGCGTACTGAGCCCAACAGAATCGCCCAGCGGTACCCTACGAACACCGGGCAGCGGCGCCACCGTGCGCAGAGGCGCATACAGGTTCTGCGCCGCAAAACGGGTGAGCACGACCGGCACCGGAGTCGCTGCCGGTGCTGACCCCTGTGTTGTTTCCAAGTCCGGTTCCTGAGCCTGGGCGACGATCTTGATCGGCTCAAGCGACTCGCTGCCCTCGAGCGCTTCGATGTCGATCAGGATGATATCCCCCGACTTCACCGACTGCAGCTGCAGACGGGTCGGGGGAATAGCTTCCGCTGCACGCAGGTACACCGTTCCCCCAACGGACTGCACCCGCAGCTTGTTGGCGATCGCACTCGGCAGTCCGATACGGACATCTTCATCCAGCATCAGGATGCGCTCCTGGCCCACCGTGAGCGGGATGGCCAACGGCAGGCGATCCCAGTATTTGACCTCGACGGCGCCAGCGGTTGAACACCAGCCGGCGACCGACACCAGGATCAGGATCAAGACACGCATCATTACGCACCTCCAGGCAGCGTCAGCTTCTGCGGTGTGCCTTCGTAGCAGTCCAGGGCCAGGCCCCACTTGTTGTGCTCAGGGTCGACGTCGAAGCGCACCACGCGCAACGGATAGCGCACGACCACGCGCTTCACCGGCTCGGCGGCGTAGTACTCGTCGGCGTTGAGGTCGAGCTTGACCAGCCAGCTGTGCTTATCCAGCTGTTTCACGCGCAGGTCGGGGTCGTCGCTGTAGCCGCGGCCCAGCACCTCGTATACCCCACGCACCCGGCCGCGGAGCTCGCCGGCGGCCTTGCGGTATTCAAAGTCGCCATCGAAGAAGGTCTTGCACGCCGGGGTGAGGTAGGGCTGCAGGGCGAAGATGGCGCGGTGATAATCGGTCTCGCCGTCAGTGGGCCAGCGGTTGAGCTGGCCAAAGATGTACAGGGCAAAGGCGTAGATGTTCTCGGGGGGCACGTCCCACCATTTGCGCGTACTGCCGGAACGCAGGTCGGGTGGCACGTGAATGGTCAGCTCAGAAGGCGCGGATTGCCAGCCGTACCAAGTCCCGGTGCATAGCAGCGCGAGGATCGCCACGGCTATGCGCAGGCTAAAGATATGCGCTTGCTGCGCATCGACCTTGTTGCGAAAGCGGCTCATGCGGCGGTCCTCACATGCCGGTGTGTACGGCGGACGGTCCAGGGACCGGAATGCAGGATCAACTGGTGAATGCCGATGCCCCAGTGCACCGCCAGATGCCACTGCAGGCGCCGGTACAGCCAGGTTTCGGGGCGGGCACGCTTGGCCCGACGCAGCAGCTTGCCGCCACCGAGCAACACCAGTGCCATGCACAGGAACATGCAGGTAGGCAGGGTGGCGATGGAGGCGCTGGACACCGCCAGCGGCGCGCCGAGGATCACACCCAGCACGGCACCGACCATCAGCGCGACCCACATCTCGTCGTTGGTGAGACCACGCAGGACGGCCGGGTCGCGGTTGAGGCGCTCCGGGAGGAAGGTCAACGTGCCGTCAGGCAGGGTGGCAGGGGCGTCGGACATGGTGACCTCACAGAATCGTGGCGGCTTTGGTCAGGAACCACAGGATCACCACCACCAGCAGCGCGCCGACCCCGACCACCGCGCCGAGGTCCTTCCAGGTCTTGCGCTGGTTCTGTACGTCGGCGTAGACGGTGAGCGAATGCCAGGCCACGCCCAGGAAGGCAAGGGTGGCGATCAACAGGCCGAGCAGGATGCCGCCGTCATAGGCGTAGTTTTTGATGGTGTCAATCAACCCCGAACCTTCGCCGCGAGAGGGCGCTTCCATGGTCGGCAGGTCGGCCCAGGCGAGTGTCGAGCTCAGCAGTATTAGACCGCCGAGCAGGGCTTTCGAACAGCTATCCTGCAGCAGAGTGAGCGGGTGGTGGCAACGACGGGAAAGGTTCATGGCAAGCTCTCCTGGTTACGACAGCATGAAAAACATCAGCACGATCAGGGTAAGGGCAAGGCGCAGTGTGCTGCCGCCGAGCGTGCCGAAATTGATGTTGCCGGCCGCCCAGCCGCGGTAGCCGGTCCACAGGGCCCAGGCACACCAGAGCAACGCGAGTACCAACACCGATGAGCGCCACAGGACCGAGCTGAGCTGCGGGGTAAACCCCGCCACTGCGGAAAACGCGGTGAGTTGGGCGTCAGTCATGCTCATCGGACGGACTCGAGTGAGGCACCTCAGCGCGATAATCACCGGTCAACTCGGCCAGGTCGGCAGGCTGCGCTCGGGTGGGCGAAAGGTACTTGTAGATGCCTTGGCGCACGCGCTGCAGATCCGCTGCGAAACGTGGGTAGTCGAATTGATACCGAGCCGTATCGACACCGATCTGGCTACTGCGCGCTCTATCAGCCAACTGTTCGATGGCAATGATCTGCCGCTGCACTAGGCCCAGGTCCGAGCGTTCGCGAACGTCTTGAGCTGTGGCCGTGAGTGCAACCATGCAGGCAAACAATAAGGGGTAGGGAGAAAGCATCATGGCGAAATCCAGCCGGGAATCTGACCTTCACCTTGATCATTCAGGCTGGTATCGGCATGAGCTAAAGGGAATTTCGAGGGCTCGGTTTTAAGAGGAGAAGTGACGAACAAAAGTCGGTTGCTTGGATGACTCCAAACCGGAGTTTCAGCACTGGGTCACGAATGTTGTAAAAACAGTCGTGACACACTCAAAGATACTTTTTGAATGTAGCCATCGTGATGGCAACCATGCATCCCAGCAGAGCCGCACATGGGAGCAGCACCCAAGTGGGATTGAGTGACCAAGGCAAGGAGAGGTAGATCACCCAGGGGCTGACCATCAGCGGCAGTAATGTCCGCTTTGCTCGGTGGTAAACAAAGCTGCTCTCGTGGTCCGCCCCAAATTTGCGCAGGTCACGGCGCATCAAACCATCGACAGCGCCGGTGATCACGGCGAGCAGGAACAGGGGCATGGCCAGGGTGAGGACGGCCAGGCGAACGACAAAAGTGAAGACCGTGAACAGCGCTGCCATCAGGTAGTCCTGTATCACGACGTAGACCTGGGCAAACTGACCCTGGAGCGACGCCTCGCGACTAAGCAACTTCAACTGTGCGTCGGATTGTGCCCATCCGGAGTGGACCACAACCCATTCATACAGGTATTCAAGTATTTTGGCGGTCGCTTGCGCCGGTTCTTGTACTAGCAGTGAACTCTTGAAATGGCCGCTGAGCCAGCCCAGCTCACTCAGCCACATGGCATGGCTGTGGTGCCAGCCCTGGTCTGGCCAGAACCACAACATGCCCACGAACTCCAGTACGATGGAGAACAGCAGCGAAGCGAACAGCAGGCCGAGCAGCCGTAGGCACAATTCGACCGTGCCGAATACGAGCCCCGGACGTCGCGGTGCAGAAGGCGGACTGGCTGGGATGATGGGCATACAGGTTCCACAGGATTCGGTTGCTTGCGAGGTATTTACGAGGCGCGTCTACGCCCAGGCGGTGGCATCTCTGGATCGAAGTCGACGGTCGGTGCTCCTCCCGCGCTGGACCACCAGTTACCCGCATTGGCGTTGTATGAGTCGCGCATGCGTGCGGCCAGGGTCTGCAGATCCGCCGGCATCGCATCGTCGCTGGCCGGCATCGGCAGTGGCATACGCACTTTCCACAGCTGCCCGCCTTCTTGGAACGAGAACATCTGGCCTTTCGGCAGGGCGATGATGTGCGCCGGTTCGATCAGCGGCACGGCGGTGGTGGTGACGCGGTCCTGGGAGGAGGAGGTGAAGTCCGTACGGGCATCGGGATCCGCGGTGTCCGTCGCCCCTGAGACCAGAGTGCGGGTCTGCACGTTGACCTTGGGCAATTGATTGGTCAGCAGTTCCGCCGTCGCGGTTTCCCGAACACGGAGCATCTGCAGGGTGTTGAAGTTGCCGATGACCTGGCCGGCTTTGGCCCGGCTGCCAATGCGCGCCTCGATGTCACTCAAAGTCTGGGTGTAGGCAGTCACCTGGATACCCGCACCGCCGCCCTTGTTGATCAGTGGGATGAACTCATCGCCCATCAGTTCGTTGAACTCGTCGGCGTGCAGGTTGACCGGCACCTTGTCCACCGCGCTGGAGGAGCCCGGCAGGCCATGGTCGATGCCGTGCTTGTAGATATGCCCGGCGACGGAGACCAAGTCGGCAAACATCGAGTTACCGACGGCGGCGGCGACTTCGGCATCGGACAGGGCATCTAGGCCGACGTAGACGATGCCGCGCTTGCGGATGATTTGTAGCCAGTCGAAGATCGGCCGGGGATCGTCCAGGTCAGTATAGTTGGGGGCCAACAGTTGGGCCGTCTTGCCGCTGGTGAGCTTTTCCAGCAATGGCAGCAGCGAGGCCACGATTTTATCGAAATAGGTGCGGTCATAGCGCACGGCCGAACGCAGGCCGTCCATCACCGGGTCGAAGATGCGTTTGGCCGCCAGGTACTGCTCGATGGCGACCACTCGCTTTTCACGGCCGATCATGTGTCGTGGCACATTCTTCTCATTGAGACGGCCCTCGATCTGCACGATCGCTTCCCAAGCCTGCGCGTCGTGGTGGGCGAAAAAGTGTTGGGCGTACTCGATGAACAGCGCATCAATGTTCACTACGTGCCGCTGGATCTGCAGGTAGTCCGGGCGTCGGCCCAGTTCGATCAGCGCCCGGGCAATGATGTTCACGAAGCGCCAGGCGAACTCACGAAACGCCGCGGAGTTGCCTTCGCCGCTCAGTTGCCCGGCGATCCGGGTGGCGACTTCGGAGATGCGGCCGAACCGGCCAATTGCGTTGTAGCGTGCGGAGATCTCCGGCCAACCCAGGTGAAAAACGTAGAATTCGTGCTCGCGACCGGCACGCCGTGCCTCCACGTACATGCGCTTGAGCAGGTCGGCGTCGCCCTTGGGGTCGAAGACAATCACCACTTCCTGAGTTGGACGGTGGATGTCCTGGGTGATGTAGACCTCGGCCAGGCGCGTTTTGCCGACGCGCGTAGTGCCCAGCACCAGGGTGTGCCCTACGCGTTCGCCCAGCGGCAAGGTGGCTTCCTGCTCACTCGGCTCGACGCCGTGCAGCAGCGGTGATCCCCCCATCGGAGGTAGCGGGCGTACCGGGTTGAGCGGACTGTTCCAAGCGGTCAGGCGGGGCAACAGCGAAAACGCAGATGGGGCCTTCTCCAGCCGATGCTCCATCCTGCGCGCCCATTGGTAGGCGGCCGATTGGTTGACATAGCGGGCCAGCGCCGGGTCCTGAGCCTCGAGCAGACGTTGGGTATGCAGGCGGGTCCAGCGAAAGCCACGGCCCATGAACAGGTGCTTTCGGCTTACCGGAATCTGGCGGCTGGTCAGCGTGTAGCGCGGCAGGCGACGAATGTTGCGCCGATAGCGCAGGACAATCCGGGCCTCGTTGAGCCGCTTGATGCCGAATGCGATGTAGGCCAGGGCCATGCCCGTACCGACCTCAGGCGACAGTGCCACCGCCCAGGGTGAGTGCAAGCACAGGGCACCAGCACCCGCGCAGAGGCCCACGGTGTACAGTTCCACCGCGGGGCGTAGCAGTGACTCCATCGTATGGTCGCCCATGATGATCCCTCACTGTTCCAGGCCGGTGGGCGTGATGAGCACCGGGTAGTGCTCCAGCTCCAGGCGTTCGGCGATGTCGTCGCCACTTACCGGCCAGATGTTCAACTTGGGGGCTGCCGCCTGGATGCGACGCAAGGCCTGGGCGTTTACGACCTCGACCGCCAGACCGCTGGCGTTTAGAGCCTTCAGGGCTTGCGCATGCTTGGACAACCACTCCAGGGAAACGGAGTCCTGCCCGATCAGGAACAGCGGGAGCAGGCCTGGCAGGTTCAACGCTCTACGCACCACGGTGCCTGGAGTGAGGCGCGCGCTGTGCACCGGCAGCACCCAGTTCAGTGCGTGTGGGTCTGGGGCCTGATCGAGGGCGGGCGACTCGAAGGCTGCATGGGGCTGGGGATTGGCGGGGGCATCGAACGCGGCGACGGACAGCCACTGACAGATGGCCAGCGCCGCTAGGCGCGAAAGACTCATGGCTGTGCCCCTCGACGAAGGGGCGTGATCGCTTGGATGCGTTGCCAGTGTCGACTGAATTGTATGCGGTAGCGCGCCGCGTGCGCGCCGCCGGCCGGCCGGTGGTAACGGCCGGCCGCCACGATCCAGTCACCTGTGTCGGCATAATGTTCGCGCAGCAGTTCGGCGGTGACGGCCAGATTCGCCCGCGGATCAAGGGCATCGCACGCGCTGGGGTAGCGGTCAGGGTGATATCCAAGATTGGTCTGTCCTAGCCCGACATCGATGCGTTTGGGATCTTGACGGGTGAGCTCTAGCTGGAGCGCGGCACAGGCCTCCTTGCGACTGGCAAAACGGCGCGATGTGCCAGCTACATTCAAGGTCCAGGGCCAGGGTATGAGGTGGCCGCGTAGCGGGATGCCGCTCTCCTGTAAGGCGATAGCGAAGAGCACCGAGACGGGGATGTCGGCCCGCGCGGCGGCCAATTGGTACGCGGGCGGAGGCAGAGATTCCGCCTGGACGATGGTCACGCCGGTCAAGGCCAGCGCAAGGATCAGTCGATGCGCTGCCATTTTCCGTCCACCTGCTGAAAGCGCGCCGGCAAGGGGCGGGTGGCACCCAAGGCAAACCACCGGCCGCGGTCGTGGTTGAGGGTGACCTGGCCGCTGCTGACCTGGGCTGGGGTAATGCCGGCGCCACGCGCCCAGTGCCGCAGACTCGCATCGTCACCCTGGCTGCCCACCAAATACACGTCCAGGCGGACGCCGGCAAGGAGCCACTGCTGGGTACTGGTTATGCAGGCCGGACAGGGTTCTTCCACGAACAGGGTATAGCGGGTGGTGGTTGGCGTTGCTGACTCGTCGGTGAGACCCTGCACTGGCAGCATCCCCGGAAACAGTCGTGCCCAAGCGGCGGTGTAGGCTTTCTGGTAAGCCAGCTCGCGCTCTGCACGTTTGGCTTCGAGGCGAACCTGCAGTTCGGCATAGCGCTGTCGCTCGTGTTCAGATTCGGCCTCGACGCCCAGGGTGGTGAGGGGGTCGAGCTGCGGCGACCAGTAGTGGCGGGGTCCGGTCTGCAGGCGTTCGAATGTGGCCCATTCGCCATCGGTTAGCCCCCAAACTTTTGCCGGGGTCGCGCCCGAAGGCTGCCGATCTAGCGGTGCCTGCTCGCTGTACTGCTGGTCTGAGCCAACCATGTTTGGTGCGATCCATCTCGGACCTGCCAGCAGGCAGGTGGGGACTAGTAACAGAGAGAGGGCGGAGAGCCGAACCATAAACACCTCTTTACGGCAGGGGCAATGTGCGATCACCATGGCCAGGGATATGGAACACGACCTGATCCTTGCGGATCGCACGCAGCTGCCAACCATTGAGGCTGTCGCCGGGCTGCAGCAGGTGCACGGTCGACAACGAGTGGCTACCGGCGGGCAGGGCTGCAACGAATCTGGCCTCTCCTCGGGTCTGGATGCCCAGTAGGGTCAACGGCGGTGCCGGGGCGTTGGCCTGGGCTTTCTGGTCGGTGGAGGCCGCCGGCTGCGCGTTGCCAGCCGCTGGCAACGCGGGTCGGGACGAGAGCTTCTCGACCGCAGCCTCTGCCTTGCCCAACCGTTGCTCCAGTGCGGTGAAGTCGGCGCGGTTCGGACCACTCGGTGCCGCTTGAACGGCCTGGAGCGACACCGCCATCGCATCTAACTGCTGGCTGAGCGTCGTCTGCGCCGACGCGTGCTGACGTTGCGCGTCGCCCAGCGCCGCCACCTGCGGTTGCAGTGTCGCGAGGGTGTTGCCGAGCGCATCGACGTCTCGCCGCAAGGCGGGCGCCGGGTCGGCGGGGGCATTGCGGGCTGCGGCTTGGAGTTCGGCCAAATGCTGGTGTTGGTTGTACGTTTCGGCAGCAAGCACGGCGATGCCCAGGCATAGGCCGCCGATCACTAGGGCCTGAAAGCGGTGGACCTTCATGGCGCGATCTCCAGTGTCGAGAGTGGCGGTTTGGGCCGTGGCGAGCGGAGGGTGTAGCAGACGGTCCGGTCGACCGGATCAATGTTGAGCCTCCAGGCCGGGCCGCCGATGATGGTCAAAGCGTCCAGCAGCCAAATCGGTCCGAGTTGTTGGTGCACGGCGGGCAGGGGGCGGCTGAACAACCGATCCACCGCTGCACTGTTGGGGCAGAGTGAGTAGCCCGAGCGTTGCAGCACGTGACGCAGTGCTTCACCCACATTCGCGTGCAGAGCCGGGGCAATCTGCACGTTGATCAGTTGATACAGCGGCTGGCGCTGGTCCAGGGGGGGCTGAATACTGGTCAGGGTGTAGCGATCCTGACGGACCCAGGCGGGTAGCGTGGGTTTCTGCTTCTGCACTGAAGCCGGCGCTGCTGCGGGAACTGCCGTTGTCGGCACCGGTGGCGGCGTGCTGCAGCCGGCCAGCGTGATCATCAGTCCGAGGGTGGAGAGTGTGGGAGCGTGCATGACCGGGTCTCGACAGAAGTTGCCGACACCTTGGCGAAAATGCGGGACGCGCCCTACTGAAAAAACGAATCTGGTCGCCCGGATTACCGCGAAGCATCCATGATAAAGGCGCCCAGTGGGGCGCCTTGGGTCAGTCTTCAGTGAATAGAGACAGCTCCGGGAGTGGCGCTGCGTCGGGGTCAAAGATCAGCAAACGGGTGTCGGCGAAACCTGCCAGCAGCAACAGCTGCAACAACACGGGTGGGACATGGTCGTCGCGCATGCATGCACTGACTTCGCCGGCGCTACAGCTGCTGCATCCTTCGGTCTCCATGCGCCAGGGTGTCGAATACAGCTTACATCCCACAGCATGGCTGTTGCGCAGTTCGAAGCACTCGAAGAAGCCCGCCGGTGACTGCTGCCAAGCGCGCTTTTGCAGGTACTCGAATTCTGTCGTTGGCAGGTGGGCAGAGCTGATCTCCCAGCTGCGGCTGTCGTGCCCCGTGGAAAAGGACAACAACTCGATCAGGGTGCGGGCTGCCTCCTCGCTGGGGAGGTCGCCGAGGTGCAGCGGGCTTCCACGGTGATGGCCGATGATCTGGTAGACCACACTGCACACCAGGCCGTCGGCCGGGCAGCGCATCCGGACAAAATTGGGCACGCTTTGGCCGTCGGTGATGAGCGCGTAATTGTCATCGAACAGGCATGGCCGGAAATTGATGGCCTCAATGGGCAGTTGGAGTTGCGCCGGGTGCAGAGGGCGGTAGCAGGGTGGACTATCACCGGCATTATTGATCTGGACAACGTGTTCATAGCTCAGATCGTGGAAGCCGCGAAGGAAAGGGTTGCGAAATGAAGAGTGCATGATCGTTCTCCAGAGGCGCAGAGGCCACCTCAAACTGACGGTGGCCTTTTGGACAGGGAAGGGACTGTTAGATCCAGCCATGTTCGGCGAGCGAAAGCGGGGTGCCTTCGCCGACGATGATGTGGTCCAGGACGCGTACCTCAACCAGTGCCAGGGCCTCGGTCAGGCGCCGGGTGAGCACCCGGTCGGCGGAGCTCGGTTCCGGGCAACCGGAAGGGTGGTTGTGACTGAAGATCACGGCGGCAGCGTTGTGCTCCAGCGCCTTGATGACGACCTCGCGTGGATACACGGAGGCGCCGTCGATGCTGCCGGTGAACAGTTCGTCAAAGCTCAACACGCGATGGCGTGAGTCCAGGCAAAGCAGTGCGAACACCTCATGTTGGTAAGGGGCGAGCCGCAGTTTCAGGTAGGCAGCGGCGTCGGAGGGAGTCAACAGCACTTCGCCGCGCTGGAAGTAGCGTTGATCCAGCAACTGCAGAGCTTGGGTGATCAGCGCATCCTCATGGGCGCGTTGGGTCAATGCCGGCTCGAGCGTGCCGACCAGGTTCAGGGCAGTGTTCATGGGCAATTCCTCGTGGGAGATGGAGCGCCCCCTGGGGAGTGCCCCAGGCAGGTGAAGTGTTGGATTCACAGACGTGTGAAGCGATGACGCGCACCGTGTAGCGGGCTGTGGCAGCTCTCGCACGCTCGGGTGGAAAAGGACTCAATACCGGCGCCGGTCTGCGGATCGAAATCGGCGCTCAGTGGCATCAGGGCCTGCAGTTCAGTGCGCAGGTGTGCGATGCGTTGCTCGACTTCAGCCTCGTTGTAATACAGTGACAGCGCGCTGAAATCGTCGTACGCAACAGCCTGCAGGCAGTCCTCGCAGAGCCAGAAGCTTTCCATGACGGCCTCCGACGTGAGTGGACAACAGGCGCTCGTGAGAGCGCCTGTTGATGGCGGGCAATTTGCCTCAGGCAGATTGACGTGCGGCGGTGGATTTACGCGAGGGGGCAGGGTCGGGTAGGCGCTGTTCGGCGACAGTGTCTGCGTCGTCCGATTCCGCTGCAGAGTCGGTAGCAGCGCTGGAGTCGGTACGAACGGGTGCTCTGTAGCTGAACTGGCCGTCGACCTTGATCCACTCGATGAAGATCAACCGGCCTTTCAGGCTGGCACCGGGTTGGCCCTGGCGCTCGCCTTTTTCGTACAGGAAGGGGTCGACCCAAAGGTCGCCAATGCGAAACGCGATGAGGACCTTGCGTTCAGCACGGACGTCATCCAAGTGTTCACGGATCAGCCGTTCGGCTTCACCGCCGGCGACCTTGCAATCAAAGCGGGTGTACTCGACGTCGTCCGAGGCACCGTGCAAGGCGGCAATATCACAGGCCATGAATGGTTGCCCGCGACGTACAGGGACTTCGCGAACGCGGTTCAGGTAACCAATGCCTTGGGTGTGCAGGTTGAAGTAGGTGGTGGGAGCATTGTTGCTTGCAGTCGTCATGGTGGATCTCCTTTTCAGCAGAAACGCGGACATCCACCGGCCCTGGCGGCTGGTGAGTTCCGCAAGGGGAGGTGCAAAGAAAGCGTGATCGGTAGAAGGGCGCTCATCACCGACAGGTCGGTGACCGTGCGAGCTGCCGAGCGCTGATCGCACTGGGGGAGAACCACCCGAAACGGGCGTAGCCTTAAAGGTTCCGGCTACCTGGGTGCTGTCAGCGACAGCGGTGTGCAGGTCATCTATAAAACGGCGCCAACGGCCCGTCAACAGTGGATTGGGGATGGTTTGGGCAGGTGGAAGTGGGTGGCACTCAGTGGATTTAGGGTGACGAAAAAATAGCCCGACGGTCATCAGGCTAGGAAAAACTAGACCACCCTCGACCCGGTAACGTGACACCGAAGTCCATCGCAAAACCTCCGCTGTCGATCCACCTGGATCAACCGACCCTTGTCGTGGCCTGGGTCGGAATCAACTGGCACGCATCCGCGCACAAAAGGTGCCCAGTGTTACGCCGGCGGGCACCGGTGCTGAGCATCGTCGCCGAAGCGGATGACCCCTGAGACCTGACACAAGCCGCACGGGTCATCCACCTTGGGGACCAGGAACGCTGGGGAGAAATCCGAAGAAGAAGTGAAATGCGGCTCCGAACTCTACGAGTCTGACCGAGCTGCCCGGAGCGAATCGGTCTGGGGTCGCCACACGGCGAGAGCCAGCTCACTACACCAGCGCGGTGGCGCGCCGTCAAGTCACGTATGCCCGCTCACGAAGGACCTGGCGGCTTGGTGCGCTTGGGTTTGGCGACCGGCTTGGTGCCCTTGCACTCCGGGTAGCGAGTGCACGACCAGAAGCTGCCGGTGCGGCCTTTGCGCTGGCGCATGGCGCTGCGGCACACGGGGCACAGCGGGCCTTTGGTCGTTGGTGGTTGAAAGGTGAGCGAGACGTGGCCACGCACCAGCCAGATCAGCCATTGCGCCTGTTTGGCGAGAAAGGTTTCGACGCTCAGCTGACCCGTCTCTATACGCTCCAGCGCCTGCTCCCAGAGTGCGGTCAGCACCGGGTCGGCGACCTCTGGGGGCACGGCCTCGATCAAGGTGTGCGCTGCCGCTGAGGCGACCAGGCTGCGTTTTTTCTTGGTCAGGTACCCGTGATCGATCAGGCCCTGGATGATCGCCGCTCGCGTGGCCTCGGTCCCGAGACCGCAGCGGTCCTTGAGATTCTGTTTGAGTCGTGAGTCATCCACCTGGTTGGCGATGTTTTTCATGGCTTTGACCAGTGTGCCTTCCGTGTAGGGCTTGGGGGGCTGCGTGCGCTGCGCATTGACCGTGGTGTCGGTCAATGCCACCGCAGCCGACTCGCACAGTGTGGGCAAACGTTGGGTTGGCTCGATGGGTTCGGTACCGTCGGCCTCGTCGATCACCGCTTTCCAGCCGCGGGTTAGGATTTGCTTGCCGCGCGCCAGCAACTGATCGTCGTAACTGTGCAATACCGCCAGGGTTTTCAGGTACTCATGGTCGGGTAGAAATTGGGCGAGATAACGGGCGCGAATCAGCGCGTAGACTGCTCGCTCGCGCTCAGAGAGCTGCGCTAGGTCAAACGTCACAGCGGTGGGGATGATGCCGTGGTGGGCGGTGATCTTGCTGTTGTTCCAGGCTCGGGAGCGTCGGCGGGGGTCAGCCACTTTCAGCCATTGTCCGAGTGAAGGAGCGGCCGCTGCCAAGGCGTGAAGTACACGCGGTACCTCATCCAGCATGCTTTCCGGCAGGTAGCCGCAGTCGGTGCGTGGGTAGGTCGTTGCCTTGTGGGTCTCATACAGAGCTTGGGCCACCGCCAAGGTCTCCTGGGCACCAAGGCCAAGCTTAGCAGAGCCGATCTCCTGCAGCGTGCCCAGGTCCAACGGCAGCGGCGGACCTTCGCACACCCGCTCGACCTCGATGCTGCGGATCTGGGCAGTCCCGTGCTGGCTCAAGCGCCGCGCTGCGCTCTGTGCGATTGCTTCGTGAACGCAGCGACCGGCTTCGTCGCATGCGGCGGTCGGTGGCTGCCAGCGCGCCTGAAAGACTACTCCATCGGCCTCCAACTGAGCATCGACGGTCCAGAACGGTTGCGGCACAAAACTCGCTATCGCCCGATCACGCTGGACCACCAGACGCAGTGTCGGCGTCTGCACGCGCCCCACCGGCAGCAGGCCGTCGAAGCCGGCGCGGCGCCCGAGCAGAGTAAACAGCCGGCTCAGGTTGATGCCCACCAGCCAGTCCGCACGTGAGCGGGCCAGCGCGCAATGGTACAGCGGCAAGGTCTGCTCACCTGGACGCAGCGTGGCCAATGCCCGGCGAATCGAGGCATCGTCGAGCGCGGAGAGCCATAGGCGCAGGATTGGTCCTTGGTACTGACAGCGCTCAAGGATCTCTCGGGCGATCATCTCGCCTTCACGGTCGGCGTCCGTGGCGATGACCACCTCGGAGCAGGAGCGCAGCAGCTGCTCGATCACCTTCAGTTGGCTGGCGACCTTGGGTTTGACCACCGACTGCCAGCGGGTGGGGATGATCGGCAGGTCCTCCAGCGACCATCGTTTGTAATTACCATAAGCCTCCGGGGGCGCTGTTTCCAGCAGATGGCCCACGCACCAGGTGACGGTGACCACCGGGCCCTGCAAGTAGCCGTCGCCTCGCCGGTTGGCCTGCAGCACGCGGGCGATGTCGCGGGCTTGAGATGGTTTTTCGCAAATAAACAGGCGCATATGTGGGCCCTCTCGGTGGGGTACCGACAGGGTGGGGGTGTGGCGTGAGAGCACCAGCGAAAACCCGAATACGCCGAGATCATTTCGGTCGTGGCGGTGGAAAGTTATTTCCTTTGCGCGAGGTGAGTGGCCAGCATTTGCAGAAACTCCAAAGCAAACTTTTTATCAGCTTCGCCCAGTTCCTTGATCAGCGATGCAATCCGCTGACCCTGGTCCTGGGGGCGAGGACTGATGGCGAGCAGCAGCTCATCGGCGGGGCAACCGTACATGTCGGCCAGTTGCAGCAGCTTGTTGACGGTCAGTTCGACCACGCCACGTTCGAAGCGCGATACTGCTTCGGCGCCGATCTCCAGGCGCTCACCAACTTGCTCCTGGGTCAAACCACGGGCGCGGCGATACTTCGCCAACTGGCGACCAATGTGTTGTGGGCTAGGCTCTTTAACTGGCAACGGGGGCGCTCTCCAATTCGACCCATATGGTTGACCAGCAACCCAAATATATGAACGCCCCATAAGGTTGACTAGCAACCCTATGGGGCGTATCACCTAAACTGAGTGCAATAACCCGCCCGTCAATACGGAGGTTACGACTTGGACGGATCTAACGAGCGTGAGGCAGACGCGTTAGCGATCAAGGCCTACGAGTTGTTCATTGCAACTCACCTGGAGCCGGACAATTTGAAGGCGCGCGCCAGGTTGATCGCATGGGTTCAGGAGAGCCAGGCGCACTGGCGGGCATTCCTTGCACTGGACCAGTACCTGTCTGAGGTCACGCAGCTGCTGGATGCTGATCAGCCGGGAGAGACTTGGCGGAATTGAACGACCTGCAGTATCCAGCGTTGCGCGCCGAACGGGCAGCGAGTCCTAAGGGGTATCGCGCTGCAGGCCGTGATTTCTCTGAGACCACCCGCTCAGTTGGTCTTGCGTGGGTTCTTCTTGCTAGCCCCCTTGCGCACGGAGCCGTTGCTTTCATTGGCCTTTTCGCGCATGGACACCGAGGCCAACCGGTGGGGCAAGATGCCGATGCGCCGCGCCTCCACCTTGAACGTCACTCGCGCGTTGTCCTCGCTGTCCTCCCATTCATCCTTGACCGTCCGGCCCTCGACCAGGATGCGCATGCCTTTCTGGTACAGGGTGCTCCAGTGCTCGGCGTCGCGGTGCCAGAGCTCGACAGGGGCCCAGTAGCCGCCGCGGTCCTCATAGCCGCCTTCGCGCGGTACCGGATTGTCGAAATAGACATTCAGCCGCAACAGGCGCCGCGGTTCATCCGGGGGGCTGTTGAACTCCTGAAACTCCGGGGTGCTGCCGATGTTGCCTTCGCCAACAAAGAACGTGCTCATGCTTGCTACTCCTCGGTGGGGGAACGGGAAAGATCGAAGAGGGTCTCGGCGGCCTGCAGCTTGGCGACGCCGGTTTCGGCCTGGCGATACAGCGACTGCAGGCTACTCATCTGCAGGTTTAGAATGACGCGGTTGATCTCTAACTGGTACAGCGCCTCCCGTAGCGAAGGGGCCAGATGCGGAAGTGCCATCGCGTGTTGCCACACCTGTACCCCCATGCGCTGGAAGTCCGGACTGCGCCAGCGCAGGAAGTCAGTTCCGGAGGCGCTGCGCTGGACGACCAGTCGCAGGTCCAGCAACGAGAAGGGAGGTTGCGCCATGATGGTCAGCATCCCCCCCATCAGTCCCGCGACCCGAGTTCGCAGGCGCAGGTTCGTCTCGGCGAACTGCTGCAGTTCCCCCTTACCCTTAAAAGGCTTTAAAAGGCCTTTTAGGGAGGCACCTTGTTCGAACTCGCGATAGGCATCCGCTGACAAACGCCGGGCGATCGCTTCGGCCAAGGTCATGCTACACCGCCTTCGGACGGAACGTTCTGCGCGGGCTGAACCTCTGCCTCTACCTGATCCGGTTCCTCGCGAATCGACGCCGTGGATCCGCGCGTGATCGGTGGAGCGAACTGGGAGCGGTGGCTGCCCTCGAGAATGTTTTGCGGCGGCGTGCCGAACTTGTCGATGGCTTCGCGGGCGCGGGCGTTGTTGGCGGCCATGTCATCCCGGCTGACCCCGGCCAGGCGGTATCGCTGCGCCAGACCGAACAGGCTGCGCAGCAGATGCGCGCCACGATCGATCCAGATCTCCATGTCGCTGCGGCCGATCAAGGCGGTGTGATGGGCGAGCAGTACGCGGCGCACCAAGGTGTCGTAGTCGGTCAGCAGGTAGACCGCGAGAAAGCCGAGCTGGCTGCCGATGAACAGCGGCAAAGTTACGGGATGGATGTTGAGGTTGTCGCCGACATCGACCTGGGTGGGCAGGTCGCGCTCCACCCGGCTCAGCTGGCTGGTCAATGTGAGCATTTCCGCCTTGGCCTGCAGCAGCTTGTCTTCCAGCTGGAGCATGAACCAGTCGGCGTATGGGTCGTCCTGGCTACTCGCATGCTTGAGCAAGTTGGTGACGCTGATGTAGCCGGCCATGCCCATGATGGGATGCACCCCTTCGCGGGCCATGCGGCCCTGCCACAGCCGCGCGGCATGATGGGTATGCAAGGTGAGGGTGATGCTGCTGCGCAGAGAGCCCAGGTTGAGCTGGTAGTGATCGACCATCGCAGGTACCTCGCCGTCGGAATGACGCAGACGATGGGCTGTTCTGTGAGGTCCGGCGCGGATCAACGCGAAGGTGGAGTGCTCGCATTTTCAGGTAGTGGAACACCCTGGATTTGATGGCACCGGCATTGATTCCACTGGCGACCAAACCTAAGACGCGGCGCCTATGCCGCGACAGCGTTGCTTCAACTCTTCCAGGCACGCCAAGGTCAGTGGCGAGGCTTTGCGCTCGCCGTTGCGCCGCGGTCGCTCGCAGGGCGATTCCGCCTTTGGCTCGCGTGGGGATGTGGTCACAGGCGTCGTTGTCTCGGACCGAGCCGCCCACAAGATAAATTCGCCTTGGCGTGCACGCTTGATCAAACCCATCAGGTAGGCGACCGGTTTGCGGATCTCGCCGCGAGCGCAGCGCACCGCCGCTTCGTTGATCACGGCTTGTTGCTGTTCGGGTTCGAGCGGGCGCATCGCCTGGGTGGCCATACGCCGCTCGGTTGGGCTCAGCGGTAGGTCCTCTGGCCATTGAGCGCGGCCGAACGCCACCTGCGGCAGTACCGTACTTTTTTTGCTTTGGTCTTTCCGTACTGTACGGCCGGCGTCGGCATTCCGAATCACAGTCGAAATCGGTGTGTTGTCGCAGGATTCGGAATCAGCTGCCGAGGAAACTATGTTCCGAACGTGGTGGCTTTTTCCGCGTTCGGAATTATCCGCAGCCTCGCTGGTTAGGGGTAGCGATTGCTGTTGAGCCGGCAAAGCAGGTGAGGTGAGTTTTTCCTTATCGACCGTCGCCACGTGCGGGTCTGCGTGAATTTCCCCAATCACATGCTGCGCCACATCGCGCACACCTTTGGCGGCGTGGGTGAGGTTCTGCTGGAGCAGCGCCGCGTAACCGTCATCGAGTTCCAGCTGTTCGGCGGGTGTCAACGGGTCGCCGTGCAGCACGTATACGCAACCGCGCAAACAGCCCTGGGCATCGCGGGAGCGATCTACCAGGCTGAGCCAGCGTGTGGTCCGGAGTACATTAAGCGCACGGGCAATGGTCTCACGTGATGCCTGCGTGCCGCAGGGGCTGGTGGCCAAGTAGGGTTGTAGGTCCTGGTAGCGAGGTGTTTTTACCTGGCGTTCGGTGATCAGCCAGCGCAACACCTGCCAAGTATTGCGCTCCAGCGGCGTCAGCCGGCGATCCAGCAGCAACGCTTGGGGCAAGGGATCATTGTCGCCATAGTAGATGGTCCGTAGCGGCGCTTCCGCTGCGGGGGCCTCTATCTGGGCCTGTGTCGCCTGCCACTCCATACGACGCCGGAGCGCGTCGTAACACTGGCGCACCACATCCTGCCAGTCGACCTGATAGAAGTTCAGCATGGCGTACCTCCGTACAGTTCGATCTGTTGCCAGATCAGGGTCAGGCTGATGTGTTGCTCCTCCGCCAGCATCATCATCGCGTCCAACGGATCGTTGTCGGGATCGTCTTTGCGCAGTTGGCTCCAGCGGTTCCACACGGCGTGCTCTTGCGCTTCGCTGAGCTGAACCGGGCGACCGCGATGGGTCTCGATTTTCAGCACGCGACGACGCAGCGCGGTTTCCGAATGGTCCAGGCCAAAGCAGCGGTACATGATGCTCGAGCTTGCACCCAACTTGAGTGCCCGATTGATCAGCCGCGCGTTTTGTTCGTCCCGTTCGGCTTGGGTGATGAGACGTCGCAGTACAGCCGTATCGACCTTGACCTCCACCCAGGCGATGGACGAGTGCGCCAGGTGGGACAAGGTGGTCGGTGGCAGCGACTGCAGGACCTCGATGTCTTCATCGGCCAGCCCCAAGGCTTTGCACCGCTGCAGGCGCCCGTGGCGCAGCTCATGCAACACCTGGTTCAACATGGCATGGTTCAACAGATTGAAAGTGGTGGCCATGAGGCAGTTCCTCACGTTAAAAAGTGGGTGACAGCGTCATATCGATCAGCTGCCGGGCGTGGCGGATCAGCTCGAACAGTTGCTCCAGTTGGGCGTCGGGGAGTCGCTCAAGGCCCACGGTCAGAGAGGGGCGTTCGGCAAATGGCAGGTCATAAGTTCCGATCAGCAGCTGACCAAACAGCGCGGCCGGCAACTGCTGACGTTGTTCCCAGGCCACGTCATCTTGCAAACGCAGCAGGGCCGAGAGCAAAAGCTGAATGCCGGTGTATCGCGGGCTGAGCAGCTCGTCGTACTCCAATGACAGCGTAAAGCCGAGGCCGTCAGCTTGGGGCCTGACCATTGCACTAGCGTCGGCATATTGGGCCAGATCGGCCGCCAGCGCGGCGCAAACCTCTCGCAAACCCTCGATGTCATGCCGTGACGTGATGCGTGGAGTAAGCGGGTTCAATGGTGACTGAACGCCATCGATTCCAACCTGCTGCTTCACAGCAGTCTGGTCGTCATTCAGCGACTGGCGAATGTGGGAGAGGCGGGGCTCATTCGCCGTCGAAGCGGCGCCGCCAGTTCGCGGTTGCTCGGAATTAGCCGACCTGATGGGCGTTTTGGGTGTGGATACGATTTCCGGCGACGGAGGTGGAGGATCGTCCTGCAAGCGTTGAGGCAGAGAGTGAGCGTTACTTGATTGAGCAGGCGACACACGCTGCTCCTGGTGCATTTCCAAAGCCAGTAGGCGGGGCGTCTGCTTCAGGATCACCGCCATTTTGGCGATCAGTTCGTCCTGCAGCTCAGTCGAATCCAGTTCGGGTTTTTCCCCTTCGAATGTCGACAACACTTCTAGCCACAGCAGTGTGAATTGCTGGGCATCACCGAAATACTGATTCCAGGTCGACTCCGCTCGGCGCCGCAGGGTGATGAGCCGCTCAATGACGGGCTTGCCGAGACCTGCATAAAGGACCTGCGGGATGGCCGGGAGCAGATGTTCGAGCGCATCGAACATGCGACTGATGTGCGATTGCGAGACAGGGTAGCCACTTTGGCTCAAGCGCGCGGAGAGCTCGCGTTGGCTCAGGGGTACACCAGGCTCCTGAAACATGTCCTTGAGTTTCACCACTGCGAGGGCTCGCTCGATGAACGTTAGCTGGCCATGCAAATCGCTTTCGGCCAGGTGCCCGAGCAAGGCATGTGACTCGGATTGCCAGGGACGGAACAGGCAATGGATACGAAAGAAATGCTCTTCGCGGGTTTCCTGCCAGAGTTCACTGAGGATACTCAATCGAGTATTGCCGCCATTGCGGATGATGAAGTGCTGCTCATTCGGACGACGCGTGATGGAGGGGGGCTGGTCCAAACCGCGCTCGCGGATCGAGGCCTTGAGTTCGTCATACAGCGGGTTGCGGATGACGCGTGGATTGAACTCGTAGGGGCGCAGTTGCTCGAGAGTGACAAGCATCGGCGTATCGCCTGCGGGATCCGCCATCAGTTCGCGCCCCTGCTTCTGCGGGAAATGGGTTTGCTGCAATTTACGTGTGATTTCATCGGAGGTCGGCGGCTTCATCACATCCTCCGATCAGTCGCGATTGGATAAGCCGACTGCCGGCAGCTGACGTTGGGTTAGGCACGCTCCCTATCGGGGCGCTCAGTTGATCGGTCCACTCCGGAAACAACTCGAGAGCCAGCGCACGCATGACCTCCGCTGCGCAACGGCTATGGCTGCCGGGTGGTGGGGTGAAGTCGACGCGATGTACGGGCAGCCCCAGTGAGGCCGCATTGAGATAGGCCACTCGATCGGGAATTACTGTGGCGCAGAGGCTGACATGAGGATCGGCCTTGAACGAATCTTGTAGACTCTCGATGATAAAGCGGGTGTCGCGGCGATTGGCGTTGACCTGATTGAGCAATAGTTTCACCGACGGCAACGCCACCCCCAGGTATCGGTACGGCTCCAGTTCCTCAAACAGTCCGAGCGTGCCGCGACGCAACTCGCGCGCGGCAAGCATTTCCGGCGGGACTGGGCACAGAGCGCAATCAGAGGCGAGGAAAGCCATCTCCACCACCACGCTACGTGCGCCTTGGGTATCAACGATGAGCACATCGTAACGACCCTGGAAGGCCGGCAGCAGATTGCGCAGTCGCAAGCGGCCATCAGCCGCTTGCATCAGGAGGGTGCTTATATGCCCGGCGCGGTCGTTGGACACGATCAATTCAAGGTGTTGAATTACGGTGGCGGTGATCACCTGTTCGGGAGCAGTGAGCCCTTGCGAAATGAGTTCGTAGCTGCCGGCGTCTCGGGGTTCGCACAAGGCATAGTAACTGGACAGCGTCGGTTGACTGTCCAGGTCCAGCAGCAGCACGCGCAAGCCTGAGTCGGCGAGTAACCCACCGAGATTGGCGGCGATGGTGGTCTTGCCCGCGCCGCCCTTGGTCGAGATCAACGAAAGGACTTTCATGACGCTAGGCTCCCGTCGACAGGCGATCCTGAACCCACTGCTCTATCTCCAGTGAGTCCCAACCGACGGCACGCGTGCCGATACGCCGGCATTGCGGGAACAGTCCGGCCTTCATCAGGTTGTAGATATGCGAGCGTTTGAATCCGGTTTTTTGTTCGACCTCATCACGACGCATGATGTGGCGATCGGCTGGGCTGATAGGTTGCACGGTGTCACTCCTTAGCGCCGGCTGGCACGTGATGGGATGTGACAGTTAGTGAAGGCCGGCAGAGGAGAGAAATCATTGCCAGGCAATGGCATCCATTGCCTGGCAATTCAACCTTAGGACTGTAGGGATTGGGCCAAATGACGGCGAGCTTGTGCAAATTTCCGATCAAGGGTGCGTTTGCTCAGGCCAGGAGTACCGGGGAACTGCTCAGTAATGGCGTCGACAACGGCCGCCTGGTTTTTGTAAATCGATCGCAGCTGGCCGCTTCTGGATTTGCCCAGCATGACCGTCAACAAGGCACCAATGATCATGTAGTGCACCAAAGCGGACGCTTCAGAGGGCACCTCAAATGCACCGCGCTGGACGGACAATTCTTTCTGGTTGAAGGCGGGGGCCGCCGCTTCGGCGACTGCCGAGTACGTTTGGCGTAGTTTATTTATCTCGCGAAGGTCGGCATCACGCTCCGCTTGTAGGGCCAGGTGTGCAGTCAGACTGACGCATTCGGAGTGGTCGACATCTTGTGAAAATAGGAACGCTGGCTTTTCTTCCGGATAGTTGCGCGCAAACCAAACTCGCAGATCAGAATGGCGGATGGACCAATAGATACGTTCAGCCTTGTCGTTCGAGGTAATTGGACGTCCAAGGTAGGTTGCGGGTAACTCGCGACAGACGATGGCATCGTATATACGTTCGGCGTAGGCGTGGAGAAAGGGCCATTGCGGGAAATGCTTGAGGAGACTACCGGGGTGAGAGAGATCTACCTGCAAAATTTCGCCTTGGTGGTCGGTAAGGTCGCTCCAAAGAATCGCGGCATCGATAGGGTGGTAAGAGCTTCTGATCGAGACCATGACAAACAGCCTCCTGCTGAATTTGTCGTAAAATCGCTGGCGGGGGCTTCATTCTAGGCCACTGTCTAGCGAACCAGAGTCCAAAATAATTTTTGGATCCAAAGAAGGTGACAGTGTCATCTGCAAATAGTTCGAAGCAGATTCCGATAAATAGGAGCTCTCTGCATTGATGTGCGTGGCGTTGATACAACAAAAAACTGTATTGTAATGGGCATTTTCCTAGGCGCTGTAGGAATATTAGGCTATACCCTATATTTCACCGCACCATTTTTCTAGCATTGGAGGCGTCCATGAGGCTCGGTACTACATGTGCAATATTTATTTTTGCTGTAACGCTACTTGGATGTACAGGTATATCAAAACAATCAGTAACTGTTAATTTGATGGCGACCCAGAAAAACCCCGGCCAAATTGGTACAACCACGTTGACTGGCATGGGAAATCAAACTGACTTTGATTTTTACATCAGTGGAGTGCCTGCTGGCACGACGCTGCCCTTGCGAATTTACTCTTTTATAAATCATGGAAGCTGTCGGCAGCCCGGTAATGTTGCATTCGCCATGAATGATAAGGTCAATACTC
>NZ_RCNW01000276.1:0-6495 GCF_004307605.1 Pseudomonas sp. Sample_24 | reverse complement strand
ACCGCTTTGGCATGCAACTGGCCCAGATGTCTCGCGGCTGGCGTGCCGAACTGGACCGCCGTCTGGCCGGTCTGGGCTTGTCTCAGGCGCGCTGGCTGGTGCTTTTGCACCTGGCTCGCTTCGAACAGGCTCCGACCCAGCGTGAACTGGCACAGAGTGTGGGCGTAGAAGGACCTACCCTGGCACGCTTGCTCGATAGCCTGGAGAGCCAAGGGCTGGTTCAGCGTCAATCGGTGCTGGAAGACCGTCGGGCGAAAAAAATCGTCCTTTGCGCCCCGGCGCGTCCTCTGATCGATCAAATCGAAACCATTGCCACTCAACTGCGTCATGAGCTGTTCGAAGGCGTCGATGAGGCGGATTTAGGGGTTTGCATGCGGGTTCACGGGCACATCCTGGCCAACCTTGAAAAGTCTTGAGGCATAACCATTCGCCAGGTTTTTGAGATAGCGCGTTGAGCCGACTATAAGAACTACTGTGCAATATCGTGTTCGTACCGGATGTGCGAACGCGTGCAGATTGGTTTTAGTCAGTTAAGGGATGCTCATGCTTGAGAGTCGGCGAGTCGTTGTACGGTATTGCGCCAGGTGGTTGCTGGGCGGTGCTGCTGTCACTTGGTCGGCATTGGCGCCGGCGCTGGGCCTGGGCGATATCACCTTGCATTCGGCACTGAATCAGCCGTTACGCGCCGATATCGCCTTGGTTGATGCTGCGGGGCTGGAAGAGGACGATCTGTCCGTCAGCCTGGCAACGGCCGACGAGTACAGCCGCGCTGGCGTCGATCGGGTGTTCTTCCTCAACGATTTGAAGTTCACGCCGATCCTGCGCGGCAAGCGCAATGTAATCCGGGTGACCTCCAGCAAACCGGTCAATGAACCCTTCCTGAATTTTCTTGTGCAGCTCAATCAGCCCAATGGTCGTTTGCTGCGCGAGTACACCGTGCTGATCGATCCTCCGGGCGCGCCGGGAATCGTCCCGGTCGATGATGAACCGCAGACCGATCGCGGCTCTTCCGCGTTTCCGAGTGTCCAGCCCGCTACCCCGGCCGTACCCGCACGCCAGGAGCCGAAGCCCAAACCGGCCACCGTCCCGGTCACCGCCCCACTTGCCGAGCAACTGGCCGTCAGCGTACTGCAAGTCCAGCAGTTGCAAGCCACCATCGAAGAACTCAATGCAAAGCTGCAAGTACAGGTGGAGCAGATTGCCGGCGAGAAGAAACAGGTGATCGAGCTTCAGACCCGATTGGCGGAGGCTCAAAGCGCAACTGCGGAGCCAGTGACGCCCGCTGTGGTAGCGCCAGCGCCGATCGTCGCTGAACAACCGACAACCAATTGGCTGTTGATTGGCGGTTTGCTCACGCTGGCAGGGTTACTGTTGTTGGGTTGGTTTGTGCGACGAAGACAGCAGTCGATGTCTGCCCAACCCGCTACTTCACCACCGCAGCAGGCGGTACCGGGTCGGCTCGAAGAACCGCTGATCACGACATCTGCGGTTGCACCGGTCTCAGCAAACAGTGATGAACTGCCTGTCAGCGATGTATTCGAAGAGGTTGCGGTTTATCTGGCCTATGGTCGATTTACCGAGGCTGTCGGCTTGTTGCGAGAAGCCATGGACAAGGAGCCGGAGCGTACAGATCTTGCCGTGCAATTGCTGGAAGTGCTCGGCAAACAGGGCGATGCGTCTGCCTACGATGCGCTGGACGCCAAACTGCGAAACGCCGGGTTCGACGAACAGAAACTCATGGATATCCGTGCTCGCCATCCGAAATTGAACCCCATTGCAGCGGTTCCGGTAATGACGGCTGTTGTTACGCCCTTGGCGACGGCGCCCGGTGATGAGTCTCAGTTGAAAGCGGATGACCTGGTGATAGATACAAATTGGGACTTGCTCGAGCTCGTGGACACGGATACGCCGGACGCGCTTTCGGCAAGCGAACTGGATTTGCCGGAACCCGAAATCGAATCCGCCTCCCGGTCCCTTAACGACAGCTTTCTCGACGAGTTCCGCGAGCCAAGCCCTTCGCTGGAGCTTGAGCCGATCAACCTCGAACCGGTCGAACCCAGCAATGCCGGAAAACTGGAGCAGGCCCAGACCTGTATCGATGACGGCGATCTGGACAGTGCCATCGCATTGCTCAACGAATTACTCAGAGACGCCGAGGAGCCGCTGAAACGGACGGCCCGCACTCTATTGGCCGGTATTCGTTGATCTTTCAGCAAGCAGTGAAGGTGCTTATGATGACGACGCCCTCTGGTTGAGAGATCTGCCTGTCATGACCGTTAGCAAACCCGAAATCATCATCACCTACTGCACTCAATGCCAGTGGTTGTTGCGAGCCGCCTGGCTGGCACAGGAACTGCTCAGTACTTTTGGCGATGACCTGGGCAAAGTGTCCCTGGTGCCTGGAACGGGCGGGGTGTTTCATGTCTTTTGCGACGATGTACAGATCTGGGAGCGCAAGACTGACGGTGGTTTCCCCGAGGCCAAGGTTCTCAAGCAGCGGGTCCGCGACCGGATTGATCCGGGCCGCGACCTGGGGCATAACGACCGCACTCAGTGAGACGCGGCCTCTGCCGCGACGGCTTTGCTGCTTGAACCGCCGGAGAGCCTGCTGGACACCACGATGGCGACAATGATCAGCGCACCGCCGAGCAGCATGCGCAGGGTCGGGTTTTCATTGAACAACAGCCAGGCCATGGTGATGCCGTAAACCGGCTCCAGGGCAAAGACCACCGCAGCGGTCCGCGCCTTGATCACCGCCAGGCTGGCGACAAACAGGCTGTGGGCGACACCGGTGCAGAACACCCCGAGCAGGCCGATCCACAACCAATCGATGGCGCGCACTTCGCTTAAATGCGGTGCTGCCACTGGCAGCAGGCACAAGCCGACCACCACGTTCTGACACAACGCTGCCTGCACCGGCGGGATGCGTGCCGAGCTGGCGCGATTGGTCAGCGACAAGAGGGAGAACAGTAATCCGGAAAGCACCGACCACAACAGGCCCGTGGTGGCACCGCTGGCCAGATCGAATTCAGGCGTGACCAGCACCAACCCAACGCTGACCAACGCCACCAGCACAATTTCATTGGCGCGGATCCGCTCGCGGAAAATCAGCCCTTCGAGGATCACGGTGAAGGCCGGGAAACTGGCAAAGCCCAGGGTCGCGATGGCCACGCCAGCGACTTTCACCGAAATGAAGAAACTCACCCAGTGCCCGGTCAGTAACAGGCCGCTGAGCAACAGTCGGCGCAAGTCCATGGCCTCGAGTCGTTGCCAACGGGTATTGCTGGCAAATCGGGCGAAGAATGCCAGCGCCAATACCGCGAACGCAGCGCGGCCGAAGACGATGACGGCCGGTGACGCGGCGGCGAGTTTGCCGAACACGCCGGTCAGGCCGAACATCAGAGCGCCAATGTGCAGGGCGCCAAGGGCGGTACGGGGAGTCATGACAATCCTTGGTAAACGTAGGGACCGAGTCATTTAACCGCGTCCGCTGCTGCGGTGTCTGTCGCCAGACTCGCGTTATTTGTCGCCAGCCTCGCGCCGCAGCTTGCCCGGCGAGGTGCCGAACTCGCGCAGCACCGCAGCGGCAAAGGCACTCTGGGAGCTGTAGCCGACGCGACTGGCAATCTCGCCGATGGGCAGGTCCGAGCTGCGCAGCAACGCGACGGCCTTGTGCAGGCGTCGGCTGCGAATGTAGTCCATCGGTGTCTGACCGCATTCGGCGACGAACCGCGCATGCAAGCGGGCGCTGGACAGGCCGGCCACGCGCGCCAGGTCGGCGACTTGCAGCGGGTAGGCGGCGTACTGGTCAATGTGGGCATTCAGCGCAGCGTACGGCAGGCGTCGACCGCCGACAGTGTCCGGCCTGGCGTTGTTGAGACTGGCCAACAGCAACACCGCGCCTTGTTGCGCGATCAGCGGATCATTCACCTGACTGTTGGCCAACCAACTGACCAATTGGCTTTGCCCGGCATCCAGCGACAAACGGCCGGCGTTGTCGAGCAAGCGACGACTGGCGTCGGCATGCTCGCCCAGGGACTGGCCAATCCACTGATCGTCGGGCACGTCCAGTACCAGGCAACGGCTGCCATTGGGACTACCGCAGGCGTGATGAAACCCGGACGGGATGACCACGAAGCTTTGCTGGACCACCTGGCTACCGCGCCCGTCGACTTCGAAATCCAGTGCGCCCGACAACCCGAACACCAGTTGCGCGTGTTCGTGGCTGTGGACGATCAGGTCTTCGGTGTATTGGCGCAGGGTGAGGATCGGTCTCATCGCGGGTCTCCCGGTTCTGGGCGTCAGTCTACACCGGCGTGGCTCTGGCGCGCTGTCACAAGACTGACTTGCGGTTGTCATGGACCATTAACCCGAACGGCGCAAGCTTGCCAAAACTTGTCCTGAGGGTTGCCCATGACCAGCGCCGAGCTCGCCAAACCCAGCCGTAAGCAACGTGTGCGGACCTTGTGGATTTCCGACGTGCATCTGGGCACGCGCGATTGCCAGGCCGAGCACTTGTCGCAGTTTCTCAAGGGCTATCACGCGGACAGGATTTACCTGGTGGGCGACATCATCGACGGCTGGAAACTGCGTGGCGGCATGTATTGGCCCCAGGCGCACACCAACGTGATTCGGCGCCTGCTGACCATGAGCAAGCGCGGTACCGAGGTGATCTACGTCACCGGCAACCACGATGAATTCCTGCGTCGCTACTCGAAGTTGATCCTGGGGAACATTCAATTAGTGGACGAAGCGGTGCATGTGACGGCGGATGGCCGGCATCTGCTGGTGATCCACGGCGACCAGTTCGACGTGATTACCCGCTACCACCGCTGGCTGGCCTTTCTTGGTGACTCGGCCTACGAATTCACCCTGACCCTCAACCGCTGGCTCAACCACTGGCGCGCGCGTTATGGCTACGGCTATTGGTCGCTGTCGGCGTATCTCAAGCACAAAGTGAAAACCGCCGTCAGCTTCATCAGCGACTTCGAGGAAGCCATCGCCCATGAATGCGTCAAGCGTGAGCTGCATGGCGTGGTGTGCGGGCACATTCACCATGCCGAGATCCGCAAGGTCGGCGAGGTGGATTACCTCAATTGCGGCGATTGGGTGGAATCGTGCACGGCGTTGATCGAGCATTGGGACGGCACGATCGAGTTGTATCGCCTGGCCGATGCCCAGGCGCGGGAGGCGCAGTTGAAGGCTGCGAAGGTGGCGGAGCTGGCATGAGGTTGCCATCGCCAGCAAGCTCGCAGTGATTGATGTTGAATACAGAGTTTGTGGTCGATACAGAACCCTGTGGGAGCGGGCTTGCCCGCGATGGGCCGCAAAGCGGCCCCGCTGGATCGATCAGGCTGGCGAATGCTCTTGCATCGCCGCCTTGTAGATCGAGTTCTTCGGCTGCGCAAACAGCCGCTCCATCATCGGCTCGAAAAAGCTCAACGGCAAAGTGTCGTAAGCCGGATCGAACGCCGCCGCATCGTACTTGGCACAAAACTCGATGGTCGCCTGATATTGCGGATGCTCTTTGTATTGCTCACGCAAATGCCGGTCCATGCCCAGGTGATGGAAGAAGTAATAGCCCTGGAAAATCCCGTGCTTCTCCACCATCCACAGATTCTCGGCGCTGACAAATGGCTTGAGGATCGCCGCCGCTATATCCGGGTGGTTGTAGGAACCCAGGGTGTCACCGATGTCGTGGAGCAGGGCGCAGACCACATATTCTTCATCGCGGCCATCACGCCAGGCGCGGGTAGCGGTTTGCAGGGAGTGGGTCAGGCGATCTACCGGAAAACCGCCAAAATCACCTTCGAGCAACTTCAGGTGCGCCGCGATTCGGGACGGCAATTGGCGGGCGTAGGCGCTGAAGTCCGCGGCGATGATCGCCCAGTCTTCCTGCGTACCGTCTTTCATGTGGGTGAAGCGAGCGTTGACGTTCATTGGCAATCCTCGGGTGACCTAGAACGGTACGCGTCCCAGAATCATGTCGCGATACATGACGAAATCACCGAGCAGGCTGTAGAAGGGGTGCTGAAAGGTTGCAGGACGATTCTTCTCGAAGAAGAAATGCCCAACCCATGCAAAGGTGTATCCCGCCAGCGGCAAGGCCCACAACAACATCCAGGCGCCTCGGCCGATGGTCAGCGCCAGAATGAAAATGACCAGTGTCGTACCGATAAAGTGCAATCGTCGACAGGTACTGTTGCTGTGCTCGCTGAGGTAATACGGATAGAACTCAGCAAAGCTGTTGAAACGCTTGATGTTTTCCACGACTGCAATCTCTGTGGTTATTGTTCTGGCTGCAAGTTGTTCTGCGGGTAGCTTATTTGAGTCTAGAGTGATCATTGGCATCAGCCAGTGACAATGGGCGCCACTTTAGTATCCTTCGGAAATTGGCCGTAGCATGCGGCTCATCATGTAAGACACGGACATGAGCGAAAGAACGACTTCTGCAAGCTGGGCGATGGGGATTGTCAAAGCACTGGAAATGGACGG
>NZ_RCNW01000113.1:0-1024 GCF_004307605.1 Pseudomonas sp. Sample_24 | reverse complement strand
TTCGCCAACCTGCTCGAGACCTACAGCCATGACCTGGCCAGCCTCGACCTGATGCGCGCGCACCCGGACGCTCCCAAGCTGACCATGGAGTTCATGATGGTCGGCCTGATTCAACATTATAAAAATCATGGATACGCGCGCTTCAGCCTGGGCATGGTGCCGTTGTCGGGGTTGCAACCCCGTCGCGGCGCACCGTTGACACAGCGCTTGGGCTCGATGGTATTCCGCCGTGGTGAGCAGCTCTACAACTTCCAAGGCTTGCGCCGCTTCAAAGACAAGTTCCAGCCTGACTGGGAACCCCGTTATATGGCCGTGCCCGCCGGACTCGATCCGCTGGTTGCGCTGGCCGACACTGCTGCCCTGATCGCGGGCGGCTTGACTGGATTGGTGAAACGCTGATGATTCAACGCTCCCTGAAATACATCCTGGCCGCACTGATCGTGCTGGCCGTGATTCTCGGCGGCGGTTTCTGGTACCTCAAACGCCCGGCACCAGAACCGACCCTCGAACAGCTCACTCCGGCCGATGGCGCAGCCATGACCCGCGTCATTCCCGGCACCACGCCGAAGGCCCAGGTATTGGTGGCGGTCAACGATGATCAGAAACTCAATGACAAGCAACTGACCACCCTGAGCCGCAGCGCCTCGGCGCAGATCGTTCAGGTGATTCTGCCCAAGGATTGCCTGCTGCAAAGCCGCGCCTTGCAAGCGGGCCTGCGTGAACTGCAGGGGCCGGCCACGCTGGTCAGCGGCATCGGCCCGGGCGCCGTGCTGGCCTGGCGCTGGTTGTCGGAACAGAAGAACGATAAGGCCCAGGCCGTTTCCGTGGATCTGGCCCTGGAAAAACCCGGTAGCTGCACACACCTGTTGCCCAAAAGCGCCGCCCACGGCCACTGGCTGGTGGCATGGAACGACAACCCGGACGACACCAGTGCCGGCTTCGTGCGTGACCAGCCGAACGCCGAAACCAGCATCAGCGACTACGACATCAACCTGCCGCAAGTGCTGAACAACGAACTGCGCAA
>NZ_RCNW01000078.1:0-6506 GCF_004307605.1 Pseudomonas sp. Sample_24 | reverse complement strand
GGCGTGGCGAACTACGAGAAGTCCATTCAAACGGCCTTCCAGGAAGTCGCCGACGGTTTGGCCGCACGCGGCACCTACACCGACCAGGTACAGGCGCAGCGTAATCTGGTCAGTGCCAACCAGGACTACTACCGTCTGGCCGAGCGGCGTTATCGCATCGGCGTCGACAGCAACCTGACGTTCCTCGATGCTCAGCGTCAGCTGTTCAACTCTGAACAGTCACTGATTACCGATCGGCTGGCGCAGCTGATCAGCCAGGTCAACCTGTACAAGGCCCTGGGCGGTGGCTGGAACGAACAGACGGCGAAGAACGAGCCGCTGAAAGAAGAAGCGCCGAAGTTGAAGTTGTTCTGATAGCGCTGTGAAAACACGAAGCCCACCGATTGGTGGGCTTTTTGTTGGCGGCGGGAAAGGTTGTGCTGACTTCATCGCTGGCAAGCCGGCTTCCACCTTGTGCGTCCCGTGCACAATTTTTGTGGGCGACCATGACCTTGTGGGAGCTGGCTTGCCAGCGATGAGGACCGCAAAAAACAATACAAAAACGACTGTTAATCTTATGTTCGATTATCGCCCAGAACCTGCTTTCCAAGATTGAACCACCCAGTACATTCCCCGCACCATCCGAGCCACAAAACCAATAACAACAGGTTCGATGCCATGCCCCCGCGCCCTGTCCCGTCCGGCTGATCCCGGTTCGTCCGCCCCTGATTTGCACTATTCGTCTGCAACCCCTGGTTGCGGCATCACACCCGCTTTATCTACAAAAATTAGAGAGCCCCAGCCCATGACCTCTTCCACCGCGCAGTACTTTGTTCCCAGCCTGATCGCCGCCGCCCTCGCCAGTGCCGCCCTGCCCGCCTGCGCCGAAGAAGCGGGGTTTGTCGAAGGCGCCAAGGTCAACCTGAACCTGCGCAACTTCTACATCAACCGTAACTTCACCAACCCGACCAAGGCTCAAGGCAAGGCTGAAGAATGGACGCAAAGTTTCATTCTCGACGCCAAATCCGGGTTCACCCAAGGCACCGTCGGGTTTGGCATGGATGTGCTGGGGTTGTACTCGGTGAAGCTCGATGGCGGCAAAGGCACTGGCGGTACGCAACTGCTGCCGCTGGACAGCGACGGTCGCCCGGCGGACAACTTCGGCCGCACCAACGTCGCATTCAAGGCCAAGCTGTCGCAGACCGAAGTCAAGGTAGGCGAATGGATGCCGGTATTGCCGATCCTGCGTTCGGACGATGGGCGTTCGCTGCCGCAAACCTTCCGCGGCGGTCAGATCACGTCGAAGGAGATCAATGGACTGACGCTCTACGGCGGCCAGTTCCGCCAGAACAGCCCCCGCGATGACAGCAGCATGGACGACATGTCGATGACCGGCAAAGCGGCGTTCACCTCCGACCGCTTCAACTTCCAGGGTGGCGAATACCTGTTCAATGAAAAACGCACGCAGATCGGTCTGTGGAACGCCGAACTCAAGGATATCTACAGCCAGCAGTTCATCAACCTGACCCACAGCCAACCGTTGGGTGATTGGACGCTGGGCGCCAACCTCGGGTTCTTCCATGGCAAGGACGATGGCAGTGCCCGGGCCGGCGAGCTGGACAACAAAACAATGTACGGCCTGCTCTCAGCCAAGTACGGCGGCCACACCTTCTACGTCGGCCTGCAAAAACTCACGGGTGACAGTCCCTGGATGCGAGTCAACGGCACCAGCGGCGGGACCCTGGCCAACGACAGCTACAACTCCAGCTATGACAACGCTCGTGAGAAATCCTGGCAGGTGCGCCACGATTACAACTTCGTTGCTCTCGGCGTTCCGGGCTTGACGTTGATGAACCGCTACATCAGCGGCGACAACGTGCACACCGGCACGGTCACCGATGGCAAGGAATGGGGTCGTGAAAGTGAACTGGGCTACACCGTGCAAAGCGGCGCACTGAAAGACCTGAACCTGAAATGGCGCAACTCGACCATGCGCCGGGATTACAGCAACAACGAGTTCGATGAAAACCGCCTGATCGTCAGCTATCCGATCAGCCTGCTCTAAACCTCATCACCGATCGTTCCCATGCTCTGCGTGGGAATGCAGCCAGGGACGCTTCGCGTCCAGGTTCCAAAGCCGAACGCGGAGCGTCCGTTGAGGCGTTCCCACGCAGAGCGTGGGAACGATCCAAATAACCGCCTGATCGTCAGCTATCCGATCAGCCTGCTCTAAACATCACCACCGATCGTTCCCATGCTCTGCGTGGGCATGCAGCCAGGGACGCTCCGCGTCCCGTCCAAAGCCGAACGCGGAGCGTCCGTTGAGGCGTTCCCACGCAGAGCGTGGGAACGATCCAAACCTGTGGGAGCGGGCTTGCCCGCGATGGCGTCAGCTCAGGCACCGAAAATCGCCGGGATCACTCCCGAGATTCAGTCCCCAACTCATCCCACACCGACTCGGCCAGGTGGAACGTTGCGTTGGCGGCGGGGATGCCGCAGTAAATCGCGCTCTGCATGATCACTTCCTTGATCTCGCCACGGCTCACACCATTGTTGGCGGCGGCACGCAGGTGCAGTTTGAGTTCACCTTCGCGGTTCATGCCGATCAACATGGCAATGGTGATCAGGCTGCGGGTGTGGCGCGGCAGACCCGGGCGGGTCCAGATGTCGCCCCAGGCGTGGCGGGTGATCATTTCCTGGAATTCCGAGTTGAACTCGGTCAGGGTTGTCAGGCTGCGGTCGACATGGGCGTCGCCCAGTACCGCGCGACGCACCTTCATTCCTTCGTCGTAACGCTGCTTCTCGTCCACAACAATCCCCTCAATGAGCCGACAAAAACGCCAGGACCCGCTCGCTGAACGCAGCGCCGGCCTGGACGTTGGACAAGTGCGCGGCGTAGAACTCGGCGTATTCGGCGCCCGGCACATGCTCCTGAATGAAATGCCCGCCAGACGGTGGCGTCACTGCATCCTGAGCGCCAGCAATCACCAGCAGCGGCGCCTTGATCGACGACAACTGATCACGGAAATCGGCATCACGCACCGCTGCGCAATTGGCAGCGTAACCTTCAGGCGAAGTCGCCGCGAGCATGTCGGTAATCTGCTTGGCCGCTGCCGGGTTGGCTTCGGAGAAGTCCGGGGTGAACCAGCGTGCAATCGAGGCGTCACGCAGCGCAACCATGGCGGCCTGACCATCGCGCAGGACCATGTCGATGCGTGGATTCCAGATCGACGGATCGCCGATTTTCGCCGCCGTATTGCACACGATCAGTTTGTTCAAGCGCTCGCCGGCATTGATGCCCAGCCACTGGCCAATCAACCCGCCCATGGACAGACCACAGAAATGCGCACGCTCAATGTGCAAGGCATCGAGCAGCGACAACACGTCACGACCCAGTTGCTCGATGCTGTACGGTCCCGGCGTTACCAGCGATTTGCCGTGGCCTCGGGTATCGAAACGCAGCACGCGAAAATGCTCGGTGAACGCCGGGATTTGCACGTCCCACATGTGCAGGTCAGTGCCCAGAGAGTTGGATAGCACCAGCACCGGTGCATCGACCGGTCCATCGAGTTGGTAATGTAGTTCGCCATCGGCGAGTTGAACGAAAGCCACAGCAGTCTCCTTCAGGCAGTCAATGCACAATGGTCAGCCACCGCGCGGTCGACCCAGGTTTTCGCCTGGCCGAGGTAGTGAGCGGGGTCCAGCAGATGATCGAGTTCGGCGGCCGTCAGTTCGGCGGTCACCTGCGGTTCGTCGCCAAGCACCGCACGCAGGTGGCGCTGTTCGGCCACGGCGCGTTTACAGCATTGTTCCAGCAGATGGTGCGCAGCATCGCGGCCGACCCGTTGCGCCAGGACGATGCTCACCGCTTCGGCAAGCACCAGGCCTTGGGTGAGGTCGAGGTTGCGAGCCATGCGCTCGGCGTCCACCTCCAGCCCCTGAGCGATCAACAACGCTTGTTGCAGGCTGCCGGACACCAGGCAGCAGATTTCCGGCAGGGTTTCCCACTCGGCATGCCACAAGCCGAGGCTGCGTTCATGTTCTTGTGGCATGGCGCTGAACAGCGTCGACAGCAGACCCGGAACACGCGTCGCCGCGCCGATCAGTACCGCCGCGCCTACCGGATTGCGCTTGTGCGGCATGGTCGAGGAACCGCCCTTGCCCGGCGCCGATGGCTCGAACACTTCAGCGGCTTCGGTTTGCATCAACAGGCTGATGTCGCGACCGAGTTTACCCAGGCTGCCGGCGATCAGACCCAGCACCGCGCCGAACTCCACCACGCGATCTCGCTGGGTGTGCCACGGCTGGTCAGGCAAGCTCAGTTGCAGCTCTTCGGCCAACGCTTGAGCAATCGGCAGCGCTTGCTCGCCGAGGGCCGCGAGGGTGCCGGAAGCGCCGCCGAACTGCAGCACCAGCAAACGCGGCTTGAGCTCGGCCAAACGTTGACGACTGCGGGTCACCGCCCCCAGCCAACCGGCGATTTTCATGCCGAGGGTGACGGGTGTGGCGTGCTGCAACCAGGTGCGTCCGGCCAATGGCGTGGCTGCATGACGCTGGGCCTGGCTCGCGAGGATTTGCCCCAATTGCGCCAGATCGTTTTCGATCAGTTCCAACGCCCGGCGCAGTTGCAACACCAGGCCGCTGTCCATCACGTCTTGACTGGTCGCACCCAGGTGCACGTAACGTTCAGCCTCGGCATTCTGCGCAGCGATCTGCTTGCCTAACGCCTTGACCAACGGAATCGCCGAGTTGCCGGCGACGGCAATCGCCTCGCCGAGGGCAGCGAAATCGTAAAGCCCGGCCTCGCACGCATTCTCGATTGACCCGACAGCACTCATCGGAATCAACCCGACCCGTGCTTCGGCCCGGGCCAATGCTGCTTCGAAATCGAGCATCGCCTGCACCCGCCCCTGATCGCAGAACACCTCACGCATATCGCGGGCAGTGAAGTAGGCATCGAACAACTGATTGCCCGGTCGCTGGTTCATAAACAATCCCTGAAGGCGCGGGCCTTTGTGGCCCGCGCGTGAAGATCAAAGGTCGTGATGCAGATACTTCGCCTGTTTCGGCAGACGCAGGCTGAACAGGAAGGCAATCGCCATCATCACCGTTACGTACCAGTAGAAGGCGTTTTCCATGCCGACGTTCTTGAGGCTCAAGGCCACAAATTCCGCCGAACCGCCGAAGATCGCATTGGCCACCGCATATGCCAGGCCGACACCCAGTGCGCGCACTTCCGGCGGGAACATCTCGGCTTTCACCAGACCGCTGATCGAGGTGTAAAAACTGACGATCGACAGTGCCAGGGTAATCAGCACAAAAGCCAGGAACGGGTTGCTGACGCTTTTCAGGCTCAGCAGGATCGGCACAGTGCACAAGGTGCCCAGGGCACCGAACCAGAGCATCGAGTTACGTCGACCGATCTTGTCGGCGAGCATGCCGAACACAGGCTGCATGCACATATACAGGAACAGCGCGCCGGTCATGATGTAGCTGGCGGTCTTGGCGTGCATGCCGGCGGTGTTCACCAGGTATTTCTGCATGTACGTGGTGAACGTGTAGAAAATCAGCGAGCCACCGGCGGTGTAGCCCAGCACGGTAATAAACGCCGCCTTATGGTCGCGGAACAGCGCCCTGATGCTGCCGGCGTCTTTGTTCTCGCGCATTTCCTTGCTGGTGGTTTCTTTCAGCGAGCGACGCAGGAACAGCGAAATCAACGCCGCCACCGCACCGACCACGAACGGAATCCGCCAGCCGTAGGCGCGCAGGTCTTCTTCAGTGAGGAACTGTTGCAGGATCACCACCAGCGACACTGCCAGCAACTGCCCACCAATCAGGGTCACGTACTGGAACGACGCAAAGAACCCGCGCTGGCCCTTGAGCGCCACTTCGCTCATGTAGGTCGCAGTGGTGCCGTATTCACCGCCCACCGACAAACCTTGCAGCAAGCGCGCGAACAGCAACAGGATCGGCGCCCAGACACCTATGTCTTTATAGGTCGGCAGGCAAGCGATGAGCAGCGAGCCGAAGCACATCATCAGAATCGAGATCAGCATCGAGTTCTTGCGCCCGTGCTTGTCCGCGACACGGCCGAAGATCCAGCCGCCAATCGGCCGCATCAGGAACCCGGCAGCGAACACGCCCGCGGTGTTTACCAACTGCACCGTGGGGTTGTCGGACGGAAAGAACGCGGGGGCGAAATAAATCGCACAGAACGCGTAGACGTAGAAGTCGAACCATTCGACGAGGTTGCCGGACGAAGCGCCGACAATGGCGAAGATCCGCTTGCTGCGTTCTTCACCCGTATAAAGAGCTGTAGGAGCCGTGGGAGTCGTCATCGTTTTTCACTCAATAGGGACAGTAGAGTCTAGACACACTTTGCAACAGTCCCGTTCCGCAGAAGCATTACCTGAGGCCAAAACACGCACTTGTGGCGAGGGAGCTTGCTCCCTCACCACAAGTTTTGAGTCCATTCAATAATCGAAGAACACCGTCTCGGCATCGGTGCCCTGCAGAATCACATTCCA
>NZ_RCNW01000517.1:0-1028 GCF_004307605.1 Pseudomonas sp. Sample_24 | reverse complement strand
GAAACGCCGGAAGGTCCGAACATCGGTCTGATCAACTCCCTGGCTGCCTATGCGCGCACCAACCAGTACGGCTTCCTCGAGAGCCCGTACCGTGTGGTGAAAGACGCTCTGGTCACCGACGAGATCGTGTTCCTGTCCGCCATCGAAGAAGCTGATCACGTGATCGCTCAGGCTTCGGCCACGATGAACGACAAGAAAGTCCTGATCGACGAGCTGGTAGCTGTTCGTCACTTGAACGAATTCACCGTCAAGGCGCCGGAAGACGTCACCTTGATGGACGTATCGCCGAAGCAGGTAGTTTCGGTTGCTGCGTCGCTGATTCCGTTCCTCGAGCACGACGACGCCAACCGTGCGTTGATGGGTTCGAACATGCAGCGTCAAGCTGTACCAACCCTGCGCGCTGACAAGCCGCTGGTAGGTACCGGCATGGAGCGTAACGTAGCCCGTGACTCCGGCGTTTGCGTCGTGGCTCGTCGTGGCGGCGTGATCGATTCCGTCGATGCCAGCCGTATCGTGGTTCGTGTTGCCGATGATGAAGTTGAAACCGGTGAAGCCGGTGTCGACATCTACAACCTGACCAAGTACACCCGCTCCAACCAGAACACCTGCATCAACCAGCGTCCGCTGGTGCGTAAAGGTGATCGGGTTCAGCGTAGCGACATCATGGCCGACGGCCCGTCCACCGACATGGGTGAACTGGCGCTGGGTCAGAACATGCGCATCGCCTTCATGGCATGGAACGGCTTCAACTTCGAAGACTCCATCTGCCTGTCGGAACGCGTTGTTCAGGAAGATCGTTTCACCACGATCCACATTCAGGAACTGACCTGTGTGGCCCGTGACACCAAGCTTGGCCCAGAGGAAATCACTGCGGACATCCCGAACGTGGGTGAAGCCGCACTGAACAAGCTGGACGAAGCCGGTATCGTTTACGTGGGTGCTGAAGTAGGCGCAGGCGACATCCTGGTGGGTAAGGTCACTCCGAAAGGCGAGACCCAACTGACTCCGGAAGAAAAACTGCTGCGTGC
>NZ_RCNW01000022.1:0-6542 GCF_004307605.1 Pseudomonas sp. Sample_24 | reverse complement strand
GGCACTGGGCCAACTACGCCGACAACATGTTCACCACTCAGTCGGAAAACCGCGATTACGCGATCAAGCCAATGAACTGCCCTTGCCACGTGCAAGTGTTCAATCAGGGCCTGAAGAGCTACCGCGAGTTGCCGATGCGTCTGGCCGAATTCGGTGCCTGCCACCGTAACGAGCCATCGGGTGCATTGCACGGCATCATGCGTGTGCGCGCATTCACTCAGGATGACGCCCACATCTTCTGCACCGAAGAGCAGATGCAGGCCGAATCCGCGGCATTCATCAAGCTGACCATGGATGTCTACGCCGATTTCGGCTTCAAAGACGTCGAAATGAAGCTGTCCACTCGTCCGGAAAAACGCGTTGGCTCCGACGAGCTTTGGGATCGCGCCGAAGCGGCATTGGCTGCAGCCCTTGATAGCGCTGGCCTGCCGTACGACCTGCAGCCGGGCGAGGGTGCGTTCTACGGTCCGAAGATTGAGTTCTCGCTGAAAGATTGCCTCGGTCGCGTCTGGCAGTGTGGTACCCTGCAGCTCGATTTTAACCTGCCTGTCCGTCTGGGCGCCGAATTCGTCTCCGAAGACAACAGCCGCAAGCATCCGGTGATGTTGCATCGGGCGATCCTGGGCTCCTTCGAACGATTCGTCGGAATCCTGATCGAGCACTACGAGGGTGCATTCCCTGCGTGGCTGGCTCCGACCCAGGCAGTGATCATGAATATCACTGATAAACAGGCAGATTTTGTTGCCGAAGTAGAAAAAACTCTCAACGAAAGCGGGTTTCGTGCCAAGTCTGACTTGAGAAATGAAAAGATCGGCTTTAAAATCCGCGAGCATACCTTGCTCAAGGTTCCCTATCTCTTGGTTATTGGAGATAAGGAAGTCGAGATGCAGACTGTCGCTGTGCGTACTCGTGAAGGTGCTGACCTGGGCTCGATGCCCGTCGCCCAGTTCGCCGAGTTCCTCGCGCAAGCGGTTTCCCGGCGTGGTCGCCAAGATTCGGAGTAATTATTATTAAGCGTGAAATGAGACAAGATAAACGAGCTGCACCGAAAGCCCCGATCAACGAGAATATCTCGGCACGCGAGGTTCGGTTAATTGGCGCTGACGGCGAGCAGATTGGCATCGTCTCGATTGATGAAGCGCTTCGTATTGCTGAAGAAGCCAAGCTTGATCTGGTAGAAATCTCCGCCGACGCAGTCCCGCCAGTTTGCCGGGTGATGGACTACGGCAAATCGATCTTCGAAAAGAAGAAGCAGATTGCGGCAGCGAAGAAAAACCAGAAGCAGATTCAGGTAAAAGAAATCAAGTTTCGTCCAGGGACGGAGGAAGGGGATTACCAGGTAAAACTGCGCAACCTGGTACGTTTCCTGAGTGACGGGGACAGGGCCAAGGTATCCTTGCGATTCCGCGGCCGTGAGATGGCCCACCAGGAGCTGGGGATGGAACTCCTCAAGCGAGTTGAAGGTGACTTGCTCGAGTACGGTTCGGTCGAACAGCATCCTAAGATGGAAGGACGCCAGCTGATCATGGTCATCGCCCCGAAAAAGAAGAAGTAATCAACAGGGCACGGCAGGCCTTCTGATTATGTTTATCAACTGAATGCGGAGTATCCGAACATGCCAAAAATGAAGACCAAAAGTGGTGCTGCTAAGCGGTTTCTGAAAACTGCTAACGGTATCAAGCACAAGCACGCTTTCAAGAGCCACATCCTGACCAAAATGTCGACCAAGCGTAAGCGTCAACTGCGCGGTAGCAGCTTGCTGCATCCGTCTGACGTGGCAAAAGTCGAGCGCATGCTGCGCCTTCGTTAATTTTAGTCAAGAATAGAGGAAGTAACTCATGGCTCGTGTAAAGCGTGGCGTCATTGCCCGTAAGCGTCACAAAAAAATTCTGAAACTTGCTAAAGGCTACTACGGCGCACGCTCCCGCGTATTCCGTGTTGCCAAGCAAGCGGTAATCAAGGCAGGCCAATACGCCTACCGTGACCGTCGTCAGAAAAAACGTCAGTTCCGCGCTCTGTGGATCGCTCGTATCAACGCTGGTGCTCGTATCAACGGTCTGTCCTACAGCCGTTTCATCGCCGGCCTGAAAAAAGCGTCCATCGAGATCGACCGTAAGGTTCTGGCTGATCTGGCAGTGAACGAAAAAGCGGCGTTTGCTGCGATTGTCGAGAAAGCTAAAGCCACCTTGGCTTAAGTACCCCCGACAGTCACCCGGCCTCACCTCTGTGGGGCCAGGTGTTAAACGTCATAAATAGGGGAAGAGCCTTCAAGCTCTTCCCCTATTTTGTATCTGGAGTCTGTACATGGAAAACCTGGATGCGCTCGTCTCTCAAGCACTAGAGGCTGTGCAAAGCGCTGAAGATATCAATGCCCTGGAGCAAATCCGGGTTCACTACCTTGGCAAAAAGGGTGAATTGACTCAGGTGATGAAGACCCTGGGGAATTTGCCGGCAGAAGAGCGGCCGCAAGTCGGTGCGCTGATCAACGTTGCCAAGGAGCGTGTCACAGACGTTCTCAATGCGCGCAAGGCGTTGTTTGAAGAGGCCGACCTGGCTGCCAAACTGTCCGCCGAGTCCATTGACGTGACCCTGCCGGGCCGCGGTCAGACCTCCGGTGGTCTGCATCCGGTTACCCGCACTCTGGAACGCATCGAACAATTCTTCACCCACATCGGCTACGGCATCGCCGAAGGCCCTGAGGTCGAAGACGATTATCACAACTTCGAAGCGCTCAACATCCCAGGCCATCACCCGGCCCGGTCGATGCATGACACCTTCTATTTCAATGCCAACATGTTGCTGCGCACCCATACCTCGCCGGTACAGGTCCGCACCATGGAATCGAAACAGCCGCCGATCCGCATCGTCTGCCCAGGCCGTGTGTACCGTAGCGACTCGGATATCACCCACTCGCCGATGTTCCATCAGGTCGAAGGCCTGCTGGTTGATCGCGACATCAATTTTGCCGACCTCAAAGGCACCATCGAAGAGTTCCTGCGGGTGTTCTTCGAAAAAGAACTGGCGGTGCGCTTCCGTCCTTCGTACTTCCCGTTCACCGAGCCATCCGCCGAAGTCGACATGGAATGCGTGATGTGCAGCGGCAAAGGCTGCCGTGTCTGCAAGCAGACTGGCTGGCTGGAAGTCATGGGTTGCGGCATGGTCCACCCGAACGTGCTGCGCATGTCCGGGATCGACCCGGAAGAGTTTTCGGGCTTTGCCTTCGGCATGGGCGTTGAACGTCTGGCCATGCTGCGTTACGGCGTGAACGACTTGCGTCTGTTCTTCGACAACGACTTGCGGTTCCTCGCGCAATTTCGCTAGTCGTAACGAATTCTTAGGAGAGCAGGATGAAATTCAGTGAACAATGGCTGCGTGGCTGGGTTAGCCCGCAGGTAGGTCGCGATGAGCTGGTTGCTCGTCTGTCGATGGCCGGTCTTGAGGTCGATAGCGTTACCCCGGCCGCTGGCGTATTCAGTGGTGTAATCGTGGGCGAGGTGCTCAGCACCGAACAGCACCCGGATGCCGACAAGCTGCGTGTTTGCCAGGTCAGCAACGGTTCGGAAACCTTTCAGGTCGTATGCGGTGCGCCAAATGTGCGCCCTGGCCTGAAGATTCCATTCGCCACCATTGGCGCCGAACTGCCGGGCGACTTCAAAATCAAGAAAGCCAAGCTGCGTGGCGTTGAGTCCAACGGCATGCTGTGCTCGCAAGCCGAATTGCAAGTGGGCGAGGGCAACGATGGCCTGATGGAATTGCCGGCCGATGCGCCAGTGGGTCAGGACATTCGTGAATACCTGAACCTGGAAGACGCCAGCATCGAGGTCGATCTGACCCCGAACCGTGGTGATTGCCTGTCCCTGGCCGGTCTGGCCCGTGAAGTCGGCGCGCTGTATGCCACCCCGGTCACGCGTCCGGTGGTGGCCAGCGTTCCAGCTGTCCACGATGAAGTGCGTTCGGTTGAAGTCCTGGCACCGGCTGCTTGCCCGCGCTACCTGGGGCGTGTGATGCGTAACGTCGACCTGTCCAGGCCTACGCCGCTGTGGATGGTAGAGCGCCTGCGTCGTGCTGATGTGCGCAGCATCGATGCCGCGGTCGACATTACCAACTACGTGATGCTTGAGTTGGGTCAGCCGCTGCACGCTTTCGATCTTGCCGAAATCAATGGCGGCATCCGCGTGCGCATGGCCGAAGAAGGCGAGAAGCTGGTACTGCTCGACGGTCAGGAAGTCAGCCTGCGTAGCGATACGCTGGTGATCGCCGACCACACCCGCGCACTGGCAATTGCCGGCGTCATGGGGGGCGAGCACAGCGGCGTCAATACCGCGACCACTCGCGATATCTTCCTGGAAAGTGCGTTCTTCGATCAAATCGCGGTTGCTGGCAAGGCTCGTTCCTATGGCCTGCACACCGATGCATCGCACCGCTACGAGCGTGGCGTGGACTGGCAGCTCGCCCGTGAAGCCATGGAGCGCGCCACTGGCCTGCTGCTGGAAATCACTGGTGGCGAAGCCGGCCCGATCATCGAAACCGTGAGTGAGCAGCACCTGCCGTCGATCGCACCGGTGACCCTGCGCGCTCAGCGCATCACTCAAATGCTGGGCATGGAAATGGACCCGGCTGAAGTTGAGCGTCTGCTCAGCGCCTTGGGCCTGACCATTACCGCAGACGGGGCAGGGCAGTGGCGCGTAGAAGTGCCAAGCCACCGCTTCGATATCAGCCTGGAAGTCGACCTGATCGAAGAGCTGGCGCGTCTGTACGGCTACAACCGCCTGCCGGTTCGTTACCCGCAAGCGCGTCTTGCGCCGCAAGCCAAGGCAGAAGCACGTAGCGACTTGCCGGAACTGCGTCGTCTGCTGGTTGCCCGTGGTTATCAGGAAGCGATCACCTACAGCTTCATCGATCCGAAACAATTCGAGCTGTTTAATCCGGGTGTAGAGCCGTTGCTGCTCGCCAACCCGATTTCCAATGACATGGCTGCCATGCGTTCGTCGCTGTGGCCAGGCCTGGTCAAGGCGCTTCAGCACAACCTGAACCGCCAACAGGATCGGGTGCGCCTGTTCGAGAGCGGTCTGCGTTTCATCGGCCAGCTCGAAGGTTTGAAACAAGAGCCGATGCTGGCCGGTGTGGTTTGCGGTAGCCGCCTGCCGGAAGGCTGGGCGCAAGGTCGCGACACCGTAGACTTCTTCGACGTCAAGGCTGACGTTGAAGCGGTGCTGGGCTTCGCCGGTGCTCTGGATGCATTCACGTTCGTGCCTGGCAAGCACCCGGCATTGCACCCGGGTCAAACCGCGCGCATCGAACGCGAAGGTCGTCTGGTGGGCTTCATTGGCGCCATCCACCCTGAGTTGTCGAAAACCCTGGGTCTCGATCGTCCGGTATTTGTTTTCGAGATGGTTCTGGCTGAAGTGGCGTCGGGCAAAATGCCTAAATTCCACGAGTTGTCGCGCTTTCCTGAAGTGCGTCGTGACCTTGCACTGATTGCGCACAAAGACGTTGCAGCCTCGGCTGTATTGGACGTAATCCGTGAAAATGCAGGCGAATGGCTGACAGACCTCAGGCTATTTGACGTATATCAGGGTAAAGGCATTGATCCTGATAGAAAAAGCCTCGCAGTTGGCTTGACCTGGCAGCATCCATCGCGCACTCTTAATGACGATGAGGTGAATACCACGACGCAAAACATCCTCACCTCGCTCGAACAAAGGTTGGACGCCACGTTAAGGAAGTGACGTATGGGGGCTTTGACGAAAGCTGAGATGGCGGAACGTCTGTATGAAGAGCTGGGCCTGAACAAGCGGGAAGCCAAGGAATTGGTTGAACTGTTTTTCGAGGAAATCAGGCACGCTCTTGAAGACAACGAACAAGTCAAATTGTCCGGTTTCGGCAATTTCGACCTTCGGGACAAACGCCAGCGGCCTGGCCGCAATCCGAAAACGGGAGAAGAAATCCCTATCACGGCTCGCCGTGTGGTCACCTTTCGTCCAGGGCAGAAGTTGAAGGCCCGAGTTGAGGCTTATGCTGGAACCAAGTCATAACGACGAGCTACCCGTCATCCCAGGCAAACGCTACTTCACCATTGGTGAAGTTAGCGAGCTGTGTGCGGTAAAACCGCACGTACTGCGCTATTGGGAGCAGGAGTTTCCTCAACTCAACCCCGTCAAACGCCGCGGAAACCGCCGGTATTATCAGCGCCAGGATGTGCTGATGATCCGGCAGATCCGCGCGCTTCTTTACGATCAGGGGTTCACCATCGGCGGCGCACGCTTGCGCTTGTCCGGCGATGAAGCCAAAGACGACACCACCCAATACAAGCAAATGATTCGCCAGATGATCGCTGAGCTGGAAGATGTCCTGGTAGTCCTCAAGAAATAAATTCCTGCTTTTAAATACTTCCAGTTTTCAAAAGCTTGCGATATATTCTTGAGCGTTCCTCGAGACGAGGAACAAGTTTCACGCCTAGTCGGGGCGTAGCGCAGTCCGGTAGCGCACTAGCATGGGGTGCTAGGGGTCGAGTGTTCGAATCACTCCGTCCCGACCATATT
>NZ_RCNW01000378.1:0-1033 GCF_004307605.1 Pseudomonas sp. Sample_24 | reverse complement strand
TCAACCTGCGCTACATCGATTCCGAAGACATCGAAAACCAGGGCACCGCGCTGCTCGAAGGCGTCGACGCCATCCTGGTTCCGGGCGGCTTCGGTCTGCGTGGCGTGGAAGGCAAGATCACTGCCGTTCAATACGCTCGTGAAAACAAGGTTCCGTACCTGGGCATCTGCCTGGGCATGCAAGTGGCGGTGATCGAGTTCGCTCGTAACGTCATGGGCTGGAAAGACGCCAACTCCACCGAGTTCGATCGTGCAAGCGGTCACCCGGTCGTGGGTCTGATCACCGAGTGGGAAGACGCCACTGGCGCCGTCGAAACCCGTACCGAAGCTTCCGACCTGGGCGGCACCATGCGCCTCGGTGCGCAGGATTGCCTGCTGGAGCCGGGTTCGCTGGTTCACGGTTGCTACGGCAAGGACGTGATCGTCGAGCGTCATCGTCATCGCTATGAAGTGAACAACAACCTGCTGCCGCAAATCATCGAAGCCGGCCTGAAAATCTCCGGTCGTTCCGGTGATGGCGCGCTGGTTGAAGTGGTTGAAGCACCGGATCATCCATGGTTCGTGGCTTGCCAGTTCCACCCGGAGTTCACCTCGACACCACGCGACGGTCACCCGTTGTTCAGCGGTTTCGTCAAGGCAGCGTTGGCTCAACACCAGAAGAAGGCGTAAACCGATGGCGCAGAAGATCATCCGCGTAGGCGATATCGAGATTGCCAACGACAAGCCAATGGTGCTTTTTGGTGGCATGAACGTGCTGGAAAGCCGCGACATGGCGATGCAGGTCTGTGAAGAGTACGTAAAGGTTACCCAGAAACTGGGTATCCCTTACGTGTTCAAGGCCAGCTTCGACAAGGCCAACCGTTCCTCCGTGACCTCTTACCGTGGCCCCGGCCTGGAAGAGGGCATGCGGATTTTCCAGGACATCAAGCAAGCCTTCGGCGTGCCGATCATCACCGACGTCCACGAGCCTGAGCAGGCCGCGGTCGTCGCTGAAGTCTGCGACATCATCCAGTTGCCGGCCTTCCTGTCGCGCC